>JADGQH010000018.1 GCA_017881985.1 Chloroflexota bacterium
GGCCGGGCCTCGACCGACGCACCCGGTCGGCGATCACCCTCGCCATGCTGACCGCGCTCCGGGCAGAGGGCGAGATCGCCATGCACGTCCGGGCGGCCGTTCGGAACGGCCTGACGGCCGACGAGATCGCCGAGGTTCTCCTCCAGGCCGCCGTGTATGCCGGCGTGCCCGCCGCGAACGCGGCCTTCGCGATTGCGGCACGCGTCCTGGCCGAAGGACCTGGCGCCGCGCGCGGTCCGCTTGCTGAAACCACCGTGCATCGTCCGACGGATCTACCCACGACAGCGCGAAAGGAGCGTTCCCGATGACCTTGCTCGACCCCGCGGCCTGGAGCGGCCGTCTCTTCCTGGATGGCTGGACGGTCGGTGGCGCCGGCGACGCGTCGGTGGTCGAGCCGGCGACGGGGAACGAGCTGGGCCGGATCGGACGGGCCGCGCCCGCGGATGTCGCGCGCGCAACCGAGCGCGCCCAGGAGGCGCAGCGGGACTGGGCCAGGACGTCGTACCAGGCGCGGGCGGCGATCCTCCGCCGGGCGGGTGATCTCTGGAAGGAGCATGAACCGGAGATCCAAGGCTGGATCGTCCGCGAGACGGGCGCGATCCCACCGAAGGCGCAGCTCGAGACCTGGTTCGCTGCCAGCGTCTGCCACGACGCGGCCGGCCTGCTCTCGCTGCCCTTCGGGGAGCTCCTGCCCACCAACGAGCCCCACCTGAGCATGACCCGGCGGGTGCCCATCGGCGTCGTGGGGGTCATCTCGCCGTTCAACTTTCCCCTCATCCTGTCGATCCGGGCGGTGGCCCCGGCCCTGGCGCTGGGCAACGCCGTCGTTCTCAAGCCCGACCCCCGCACATCGGTGGCCGGCGGAGTCGCCCTCGCCCGGATCTTCGAGGAGGCGGGATTGCCTGCCGGCCTCTTCAGCGTCCTCCCGGGCGGCGCGGACGTGGGGGAGGCGCTGGTCGCGGACCCGCGCGTCGGACTGATCGCCTTCACCGGCTCCACCCGGGCCGGCCGGATCGTGGGTGCGCTCGCCGCCCGGCACCTCAAGCGGACCCACCTGGAGCTCGGAGGCAACTCGGCCCTCATCGTGCTGGACGATGTCGACCTGGAGAAGGCCGTCTCCGTCGGCGCCTTCGGGTCGTTCATGCACCAGGGCCAGATCTGTATGACGACCGGGCGCCACCTCGTCGCGCGGTCGATCGCGGATGCCTACACGGCCAAGCTCGCCGAGCACGCGGAGCACCTCCCGGTGGGCAACCCCGCGACCCAGCAGGTGGCCCTCGGGCCGATCATCGACGCCCACCAGCGGGACCACATCCACGAGCTGGTCACCGCCTCGGTCGCGGCCGGGGCGCGACTGGCCGCGGGCGGGACCTACCAGGACCTGTTCTACCGGCCGACCGTGCTCGCCGACGTGCCCGAATCGGCGCCCGCCTGGCGCGAGGAGGTCTTCGGTCCCGTCGCCCCCGTCATCGCGTTCGACTCGATCGACGAGGCGGTCCGGCTTGCCTCGGACACGCCGTACGGGCTGTCGCTGGGCATCCTGACCGCCGACGTCATGCGCGGCCTGGAGATCGCCGACCGGATCCCGTCCGGGATCGTGCACATCAACGATCAGACGATTGGCGATGAGGTGACGAACCCGTTCGGAGGTGTCGGCGAGACCGGCGGTGCGCGCCTGGGCGGCATGGCCGGCAACCTCGAGACGTTCACGACGACGCGCTGGGTGACGCTGCGCAGCCGCCTTCCGGACTATCCGTTCTAGCCGGCATCGTGGAAACCCAGGTCGGGATCATCGGGGCCGGGCCAGCAGGGTTGATGCTGGCCCACCTCCTCGCCCAGGTCGGCATCGAGTCGGTCGTCCTGGAGGATCGCAGTCGGGCGCACGTCGAACAGCGGATCCGGGCCGGCGTCCTGGAGCAGCCGACCGTCGACCTCCTGGACCAGCTGGGCGTCGGCGAGCGGATGCACCGCGAGGGCCTCGTCCACCATGGCATCGAGATCCGGTTCGACCGCCAGCGGCACCGGATTGCGCTGAGCGACCTGACCGGCGGCAAGGCGATCACCATCTACGGCCAGCAGGAGCTGGTCAAGGATCTCATCGCGGCCCGGCTCGCCGCCGGGGCGCCGATCCTGTTCGAGGTCGAAAACGTCCGGCTCGGCGGCCTGGACACGCAACGCCCGACGATCTCGTTCCGGGACGATGGTCGCAACGAGACCCTCCGGTGCTCCTACGTGGCCGGGTGCGACGGCTTCCACGGCGTCTCCCGTCCGACGATCCCGGACGGGGTGCTCCGGACCTTCGAGCGGGACTACCCGTTCGCCTGGCTGGGAATCCTCGCGGACGTCGCCCCGTCGACCGAGGAGCTCATCTACGCGTCCCACGAGCGCGGCTTTGCCCTCCACAGCCTGCGTTCCCCGTCGATCAGCCGGCTCTACCTCCAGGTCGCGCCCGACGAGGACCTCGCCGCCTGGTCGGACGACCGGATCTGGTCCGAGCTGCGCGCTCGCCTGGCCTCGGACGGCTGGTCGCTCGCGGACGGGCCCATAGTGGACCGCAGCCTGACGCCGCTGCGAAGCTTCGTCGTCGAGCCGATGCAGTACGGGCGGCTCTTCCTCGCCGGGGATGCCGCCCACATCGTCCCGGCAACCGGCGCGAAGGGCCTCAACCTGGCCGTCAGCGACGTTCGGGCGCTCGCCGACGCGATCACGCTGCACGAGCGGACGGGCGACGCGCGGGGGCTCGCCGGATACACCGCGCGCTGCCTGCGCCGCATCTGGCGCGTGCAGGACTTCTCCTGGTGGATGAGTGCGATGCTCCACCGCCTGCCCGAGGAAGATGGCTTCGCTGGGCGGCTCCGCAGGGCCCAGCTCGAGTGGCTGGTGGCCTCGGAGGCCGCCGCTCGCAGCCTGGCCGAGAACTACGTCGGCCTGCCCTTCTCCTGAACCTGTCGCAGCGAGCCAGCCCGGCGAGCCTTGCCGGGCGGGTCTGGCCGCGCAGCCGGGCCGGAAGGGCCGGCTGGGCCGGACCCTGGCGATCGTGATGCGGGGCGTTGTCGGGCGCCGCGCCGAGGAGCGACCACCCGATGCGTCACGGACCCCGCCGTGATCCATCACGCGCGGCGAGGCCCGACACCCCGCAGATGGGTTATCGACACGAGTCCGCGGTGAATCGACCATCGGGAGCACGGCCCGATGTGGGCCACAGGGGGGAGGTGGGATGGCGCGACGGGGGGAAGCTGCGGTGCCAGGCCGGCGGGTCGCGGGCAGGGCGGCTGTCCCGTCGCTGGCCCCGCCGCTCGCCGACGCGCGCGTCTTCCTGATCGCTGTCGCCACCGCGCTCGCGGCTGCCGGCGGCACGTGGATCGCGCTCCAGCCGGCCGTCACGCACTCGGATCTCGACGGGACGCTGAGCGGGTCGCTGCTGCGCCTCTATCTCTACCTGCCGCCGACCCTCGTCGGGGTCTGGCTCGCCGCTCGCCTTCTCGATCGAGCCGAGCGACCCGGCCCCGTGATCACCGCCCTGACCCTCGCGGCAGCGGGCGTGGCGGCCGGGACGCTCGCCGAGATCCTGGCACGCTTCAGCCTCGGCCATGGCGACGTCCTCGCCATCGATGGCGTGCTCCAGCGGATCATCGAGCTCGTTCGCGTCGATGTCCCGATCTGCGCGGGAACGGCCGTCCTTCTCGCGCGCCGTCGGACCGCCACCAACGGCGCCTCGACCGGCGATGTCCCGACGCGCGACGTCGGGACCGGCGGTTCCCCGACTCGCCATGCACCGATGGTTCCCGCGCACTCGACCGGCCCGAAGGCCCGATCCGGATAGGAGGATGAAGGATGCTTTCACGACGCGACCTGCTCCGGCTGGGCCTGCTCAGCGCGGGTGCCGCGGCACTTCCCGCTGGCCGGCTCGTCCAGGTCGCCCTCGGCGACGGGCTCCCGCCCGGCAATGGCCCGACCGGTCCCGACAGCCCGCCGGTGACGCCCTTCGCGGCCACGCTGCCGATCCCGGCACCGCTTGCGCCGACGCTTGTCGACGCGGTCGCCGACCACTACGACATCTTCATGCAGGAGGCCGATATCCAGGTCCTCCCCGGCCCGAAGACGAGGATGCTGACGTACAACGGCTCGGTGCCGGGTCCCACGATCGTGGCGCGGCGCGACCGCCCGGTCAGCGTCACGTATCACAACCAGCTCGCGGTCAGCACGAGCGTCCACAACCACGGGGCGTACGTGAGCGGCGACAGCGACGGCCATCCCGCCGACGCGATCCTGCCGGGCACGACGAAGACGTGCTTCTATCCGAATGCGATCGAGACCCCGGTCGACGACGTGACGTCCCACACGCAGTGGTACCACGACCACGTGGAGCATGCGACCGCGCTCAACGTCTACCGCGGGCTTGCCGGGTTCTACCTGTTCCAGGACCCGAACGAGGTCTCCCTCGGGCTCCCGTCGGGACCGGCGGACATCCCGATCGTGATTCAGGACAAGCTCTTCAACGCCGACAACTCGCTCGACTACCCGTTCCCCGACCACGGGAGCGGGAACGGCGTGCTCGGCGACGTGATCCTCGCAAACGGCGCGCCGCAGCCGCGCCTGTCGCTCGAGCGGCGGAGGTACCGCTTCGGCGCCTCAACGGCTGCGACGCGAGGAATCTCGAGCTCGCGCTGAGCTCGAGGGCCCAGCTCACGGTGATCGCATCGGAGGCCGGCCTGCTCCAGGCGCCCGTCTCGGTGTCATCGCTCCTGATGGTGCCCGCCGAGCGCTACGAGGTGATCGTCGACTTCGCGCGATACGCCGTCGGCACCAGCGTCGTGCTCAAGAACCTGCAGGGGGGCGATCGGACCACCGACGTGATGCGGTTCGACATCGTCCGGGACGCGATGGACACGAGCACGGTGCCCGCGCACCTGCGGACGATTCGACGGATCCCCGAGGCGGATGCGACGGTCCGCCGCCGCTTCGTCTTCGAGCGGACGAACGGCCAGTGGGTGATCAACGGGATGACCTTCGACCCGACCCGTATCGATGCGACGCCGCGGGTGGGCGACACGGAGATCTGGACGCTCGAGAACTCGAGCGGCGGCTGGCTCCACCCGATCCACCTGCACCTTCTCAACTTCCAGGTGCTCGACCGGAACGGCAAGCCACCGACGGCCCAGGAATCGGGCTGGAAGGAGACCGTTCGGCTCGGGCCGAACGAGATCGTCCGCGTGATCATGAAGTGGCCGCCCATCCCGGCCAACGGCGGCATCGTTGGCGCCTTCCGGGACACCTACGTGTTCCACTGCCACAACCTGGAGCACGAGGACCACGACATGATGCTGCAGTTCAAGGTGGTCGGCTGAGCCCGGCCCCGGCGCGCGCGCGCCCGCGAAGACCTCGGCTCCGTCCCGCGAATTCCGCGTCCCACTCGCGAACGCGCCCGATGCGCGCGCCGTCCCGGTGGCTGCCGCATCGGGGGCGCGGATGAACCGCCGAGGGTGGGTCGCAGGCGGGGCTCCTATCGCGCGGCCACCTCGACCGCGTAGCCCTCGGTCTCCTCGTCGTAGCCCCCGTGGTATCCGGAGTCGTCGGGCCGGCCGATCTGCGAGTGGGGGACCACACGGCCGCGACGCAGACCCCGGAAGTCCGCGAGCGAGGTCCAGCCGCGAACGGCGTTCCGCTCGAGGAACTCGGTCATCCCGCGCGTCAGGGCGGCGATCACGTTCGGCCCGATTGCATGGTCGAGCATCGCCGCGGTCGCGACCTGCACCGTGCCGCATCCCAGGAGGAAATAGCTCAGTGCCTGGTCGAATCCGGAGATGCCGCCGATGCCGGACAGCTCACCGTCGGGGAATGCCTGCGTCAGCTGGGCCATCTTCGCCAGCGACTGGGGCAGGATCGCGGGGCCACCCAGGCCGCCGGACGAGACGTACCCATCCACGTTGACCTCGAAGTCGAGCGTCGCCGGGTCGAACAGCGGCAGCGCCGGGAAGGTGTTCGACGACGAGATGGCATCGGCCCCGCCGAGGAAGGTTGCCGTCGCCTCCTCGACGATGTCCGCGGTCGCCGGGGTGAGCTTCACCCAGACCGGGACCCGCGCCACGGCCTTGACGGCCTGCGTGGAGACGGAGCAGAGCACCGGGTCCTTGCCGACGTTCGAGCCCATGTCCACCCGGTCCATGTGGGGACACGAGAAGTTGAGCTCGATGGCGTCCACGCCCGCGTCCTGCACCGCCTGGGTCAGGATCTGCCAGTTGTGGAGCTCCTTGTCGGTGCCCGAGCCCGCCATGATCGAGGCGACGAGCACCCGGTTCGGCCAGGCCTTCTTGATGGCCTGGAGGCGCGGGACCCACCAGTCGAGCGGCTTGTCGGAGATCAGCTCCCAGTTCCACGACGCCATGAGCGTCGTATCCGGGCGCTTCGTCATCGACAGGCGGCTTCCCTCGAAGTCGGCGCGCAGGAACTTCGTCTTCGGGCCCGTGACATTCGTCACCGGGTGCAGGCCGATCGTCTTCGTGACGACGCCGCCCCATCCGGCTTCGTAGGCGCGGAGGATGTTCGACTCGGACTCGGCGGGTGGGGCCGAGGCGAGCAGAAACGGGTTCTCGAACCGGATGCCCGTGAAGACGGTCGAGAGGTCGGCCACGGGATACCCCCTTGCGAGACTCGAGGACCGGCGTGCCCGGCCGGCACGCGGCCGGACTAGGGTCCGTTCCCGGCGGCGGTCCGTCAAGCCCCGGGGTTCGTCAGGCCTGGGTCGGTCAAGCCCCGGGCTCAGTCCTGTATCCGATTGGGCCGACAGTCGTGACACAGCGAGTGGAGGCCATGTACCGTGGAGAAGTGACGTGGAAACCGATGGCTCTGGCCATCGAGACCGAGCGGCTCACCCTTTCGCTGCGCGACGAGAGCGACGCCGGGTGGTACCGCGAGCTGATCGGTGAGCGCGGTGAGGAGATCCCAACGCTCGCGGAGTCGACGGCACGACTCGCACGATTCCGGGATCTGACGAAAGAGATCGGCATCGGCGCTCTGACGATCCGTCGCCGAGCGGAGGGCGACGCGATCGGCTACTGCGCACTTGTCGTCGGGCGAGCGAGCCTGGACGAACCGGAGATCGCGTATGAGCTGCTTCGGCGGTTTCATGGGCACGGCTTCGCGACCGAGGCGGCACAAGCCCTCGTCGTTGCCGCGGCCGCGACGGGTCGACGCCGTCTTTGGTCGACGGTTCGAACATGGAACGAGCCGTCCTTGCGGGTCCTCGAGAAGGTCGGCTTCCGCCGGGATCACGTCGTCACGGATGATCGAGGCGACATCGTGTACCTGACGCGCGAGCTGTAGAGCGATGGCGCTGCGGCGCCCGCATTCCACACAAATCGACGCACAGGGGCCTCTCGGGCATCGCCACAATCGGCGAACGGCTCTCAGTGGCGGGCGAGGATCGCGAGGATCTCGTCGCCGTAGCGGTCGAGCCGCGCCGGGCCCATCCCCTTGACCCGCCGCAGCGCGGCGACGCTCCCGGGCCGCTCCTCGACGAGCCCGGCGAGCAGCGCGTCGGGGGCCACGACATAGGCGGGGACGCCGTCGCTGCGTGCTTGCACCGACCGCCACGCGCGTAGCTCGGCCATGGCGGGCTCGTCGGTCGGGCGTCCCGATGGTCGCGTGACCATGGGTGATCCCGGCACGACGGTTACCCTTGACGAACGGTCAGTCCGGGATGTCAGAAGCACGTGGCCCTCGCCGTCTCGCATCCTGGGCCGCAGTCCAGCTCGGCCGTCATCGATCGCTCGCAGGAATCGGCTCGGACGGCGAGGCGACTCGCGATCACCCGGTCCGGTGCGACGCTCTGCCCACGAGAGGAGAAGATGGCGGCGAGCACGCGTGAGGCCAACGTACAGGAGCCGTCGTTCCTCGGCGAGCGCGTCGTCATCGTCGGTCGCGTGTCGGATCGGAAGCGTTCCCTCCTCGAGCCCGGGGAGCAGGACCGCGTCCCACTCGAGGCCCTTCGCACGGTGGAGCGTGAGCAGGTTGACCCCGTCGGCCGACCCCGCAGCTTCCGCCGCGGCCCTCGCCGCGAACTCGACGAGGAGCGCTTCGCCGTCGAGGCCCGCCGCCGGCCCGACCCGAACTGATTCGGCCACGGCCTCCCGGGCGATCTCGAGCACGAGGGCAAGTGATGCCGTCCGTTCTCGCGCCTCTGCGCCTCCCGCGTCTCCGTCCGGGTCGAAGCCGAGGTCCGCCCGCAGGCTGGTCTCGAGCGCCTCGATCAGCGCTCGTCCGCGCGCCGATTTCGGCAGCCGGCGCAGGACCCGGAGCGCCTCCCGCACCTCGGGCCGCTCGAAGAAGCGCTGCCCGCGGACGCGGAACGCGATCCCGGCCCTCGTGAGCGCGGCCTCGATCGGCGGGACCTGGGCGTTGATCCGGACGAGCACCGCGATCTCGGCGGGAGACGTGCCTTCGTCGATGAGCCGGCGAATGGTCGCCGTGAGCAGCGCGAGCTCCGCGTCGCCGTCCGGGCAGCGCCGGATCATGGGCGGGGGGCCGGATGGCTGCGTCGGCACCAGGCGCTTCCGCCGCCCCTCCGCGGCGAGGAGGCGGTTGGCGAGCGCGAGCACCTCCGGGCTGCTCCGGTAGTTGCGGTCCAGGGTGACCTGGCGGGCCACCGGGAACCGGTCGGCGAAGCCCGCGAGGAAGTCGGACGTCGCGCCCGCGAACGTGTAGATCGTCTGGTCTTCGTCGCCGACGACGCACAGGTCATCGCGATCGGCGAGCCAGAGCTCGAGGAGCCGCTGCTGGAGCGGGTTCGTGTCCTGGTACTCGTCGACGCTGAACCACGCGTACCGCGCTCGAACGGTCGAGGCGGCAGCCTCCTCCGACTCGAGGAGGTCGACGGTCCGGGTGAGCATGTCGTCGAAGTCGAGCCGGCCCGCCCGATCCTTCTCCCGCTCGTATGCCGCCCAGAGGCGAACGAACAGCTCCGCCGGGATCGGCGGGGTCCGGGTGCCGGCCCCGCTCGTGTACGTCGCCGGTTGGAGACGCCGGCTCTTGGCCCATTCGATCTCGTCCGCGAGGTCCTTCGCGGTCGTGAAGCGATAGCCGCCGGGCAGCGCACGGGCCAGGCGCCCGACGATCGGAATCTTCGAATCGAGCACGGCGGGCGCAGGTGCCCCCTCGTGGTACGCGGGCCAGAAGTGCCGGAGCTGGGCCAGGGCGGCCGCGTGGAAGGTCCGGGCTGCGATGCCCGGCAGGCCGAGGTGCGAGAGCCGCTCCGCCATCTCGCCCGCCGCCTTGTCCGTGAACGTGACCACCAGGACGCGTTTCGGATCGACCGCGCCGGTCGCGACCGCGTACGCGACGCGATGCGTGACGACCCGCGTCTTCCCCGATCCCGCCCCGGCGTGGATGACAAGCGGCCCGCGCGTGATCCGGACCGCCTCGGCCTGGGCCGGATCGAGCCCCACGAGGAGATCCTCGGGATCGGTCGTCGTCATCGCCCTTGCGACCCCGCGCCGGGATCCTCGACGCTCGGGATCGGCGTCACCGAGCGAGGGTCCGCTCGATCCGGCGATCGGGCACGAACCAGATCACGGCGACAAGGACGTACAGCGCGAAGGCGACGAGAGGGACGACGAACGCGACGGCCAGGGCGATCGCGTAGATCAGGGGCGACACCTTGCCCTTGCGATCGCTCCCGACCGCGGCGGCGAGCGCGGGCGACTGCCCCTCGCAGGCGATGAGGGCGCGGACGAGGATGAAGTAGGCGAGGGCAGCCAGCAGGAGCACGGCGCCATAGGCTGCGGTCGGGATCGACGCGAAGCTGTTCTCGCCCATCCACGCCGTGCCGAACGGGAAGAGCGAGAGCCAGAAGAGCAGGTGGAGGTTCGCCCAGAGCACCCGTCCGTCGACCACCTTCGTTGCCTGCAGGAGGTGATGGTGGTTGTTCCAGTAGATCCCGAGGTTGACGAAGCTCAGGACGTAGCTCAGGAAGACCGGACCGAGCGGGAGCAGCGCCTGGAGATCCGCCCCCTGGGGCACCTTGAGCTCCAGCACCATGATCGTGATGAGGATCGCGACCACGCCGTCGCTGAACGCCTCGAGGCGGCTCTTGCTCACGCGGACTTCCTTCGTTGGGACGCGATGGTCGGGCGGTTCAGGATGCGACAGGCTGCCAGCACGTGTCCAGCGCGACCCGGACCGGCGCAGCCGCCGAGCGTCGCAGGCTGTGCCGGGGCACTCGCCGAGCGGCACCGCCCCGGGCCGTCGCTGCCCCTGGCCGTGGCACCCCTTGACAAAGCTAATGACCTTCGCCACAATGTCGAGAGGAAAAGCTAATGACAATAGCTACGTGGTTATGGCCGACGAGTCGACACGAACGCGCGGAGGGTCACGATGACGGAGACGATGACGGGAGCGCAGCACCCGACCAGGTTCCTGGATCGCCCGGGTGGGAGGATTGCCTACGACCTCGCGGGAGCCGGTCCCCTCGTCGTGTGCATCCCAGGGATGGGCGACCTTCGCTCGAGCTACCGGTTCCTGGCGCCGGCGCTCGTGGCGGCCGGGTATCGGGTCGCCACGATGGACCTGCGCGGTCACGGCGACAGTGACGCCACCTTCGCCGAGTACGACGACGTCGCCGCGGGGTCGGATGTCGTCGCGCTGCTCGCCGAGCTCGGCGACGGGCCCGCCGTGCTCATCGGGAACTCGATGGGGGCCGGTGCAGCGGCGTGGGCTGCCGCGGAGGCGCCGGACCTCGTAGCCGCGCTCGTGCTGGTCGGGCCCTTCGTCCGCAACCCGTCCGGCGGCCGGGCCGCCGCGCTGCTGCTCCGGCTGGCGCTGCTGCGCCCATGGGGCGCGACGGCCTGGTCAGCCTGGTACGCGCGCCTCTTCCCGGGTCGAGCCCCGACGGACCTCTCGGCCCACCGGGCGCGGATCCGCGAAAGCCTGCGACGCCCGGGTCACTGGCGGGCGTTCGTCGCGACAACGCACACGAGCCATGCGCCCGTCGAGGCGCGCCTGGGCGAGGTCGCGGCTCGGACGCTCATCGTGATGGGCGATCACGACCCCGACTTCGCGGATCCGCGGGCCGAGGCGGCGTTCATTGCCGGCAGGCTCCCGGCCGCGGTCGTGATGGTTCCCGGGGCCGGCCACTACCCCCATGCCGAGTACCCGGAGCTCGTCACCCCCGCCATCCTCGGGTTCCTCGGCAACGGCACGAACCATGCCTAGGGCGGGACTGACCCCCGCGATCGTTGTCGCGCGGGGAGCCGACCTCGCCGACGAGATCGGCCTGGACCACCTGACGCTCGCGGCCCTCGCGTCGCGCCTCGGGGTCGCCGTCCCGAGCCTGTACAAGCACGTCGGCGGGCTCGACGCCCTGCGTCGCGGCATCGCCATCCTCGCGCTCGGCGAGCTGGGCGATGCGATGGCCGGCGCGCTCGCGGGCGTGACCATCCGTCCGGACGGCGGTCCGGACGGCAGCGCGCAGGTGCTGGCCCTGGCGGACGCCTACCGCGCGTACGCGGCGGCGCATCCGGGACGCTACGCGGCCACGCTCCGGGCGGCGCCGCCCGGCGACGCCGAGCACGGAGCTGCGGGCGACGCCATCCTGCGGAGCGTGTTCGCGGTCCTGGCGAGCCGTGGCCTCGCGGGCGAGGATGCCGTCGACGCGACGCGCGCCCTGCGAGCGGCGCTCCATGGCTTCGTGGCGCTCGAGGCTGCCGGCGGGTTCGGGTTGCCGCAGGACGTGGACCGCTCGTTCGGGCGGCTCGTCGAGGGGCTGGACCGCGGCTTCGGCATGCTCGTCGGTGGCGATGCGGCTCCGGAGCTCGGAGCCCAGGGCGCGGTCAGCGAGCTCCGGCTCGCGCTCACGGTCGAGGACTACCCCCGCGCCCTCCGTTTCTACCGCGATTCGCTGGGCCTTCCCGTCCTCGAGTCGTGGGAGGACGGGAAGGCGCGCGGCGCGGTCCTTGGCGCGGGACGCGCCACGCTGGAGCTGCTCTCGCCGGAGCAGGCCGAGCTCATCGACCGGATCGAGGTTGGCTCGCGCGTCGCGGGACCGGTCCGGGTGGCCCTGGCGGTCCTCGACTCGGCCGGTGTCGCCGATGCCCTGGTCGCCGCGGGCGCCGAGCGCCTCGGCGAGCCCGTGGTCACCCCGTGGGCCCACCGCAATGTCCGGGTCGCGGCCCCGGATGGCCTCCAGCTGACGCTCTTCACGGAGCTGGATCCGCGACCGGGCGAATGAGTGGCGATCCCGCGGCCCGCCCGGCCTGACCGAGGTCACGCGGCGGGCGGAGCCTTCGGCACGTGACGGGCTGCGACGAGGCCGCCATCGTGCCCGTGACCGATCGGCAGCGGCTGGACGGCCGTCGGGGCTGACCCCCCCTGGTCAGCTGATCCGGTACGCCACAGTGACCGACACGACGAGCTGCTGCACGCTGGGTTCCATTGGGACGGGCGCCGGGGCGATGTTCGGCGCGCCTCCCGGCACGGCGCCCGGCGTCGAGCCCGCGGCCCCCGCTGCCATGGGTACCGCGTAGGCGCCGCCGCTCGAGACGCTCACCGAGAGGACCCCGGAGATCGTCACCCCTGCCGCACGCGCGACCACGTCCGCCTGCGCTCGGGCGTCCGCGATGGCGGCCGCGATCGCGGTTCGCTGAGCGGTCGCCTGGTCGGAGAGGTCGGCCTTGACGTCTGCCCGGCCGACCCCGGCCACGACGATCGTGTGGTCCGGCGCGACGCCGGGCGAGCCCGGGTAGATCGGGTAGGGATAGGCGATCGCGGGGGCCGACCCGCCGACGCCGGAACCGCCGACGCCCGCACCGGAGGAGACGACGCCACCGCCCGACGTGGCGACCCCGGTGGGACCGACCTCGGTCGTACCGGATGGCGCGAGCCCCGTCGCGCCCGATGGAGCGGATCCGACGGTCACGGCGCCGGGGTCCTGGCCCGGCGCACCGAGCGCGCCGCTCGCGGGCCGGCTGGGGACGTCGATGCTCCCGGTGCCGGGCGCTGCGGGTGCGGTCGGGGTTGCGGCCGTCGAACAACCGGCGAGAACGACGAGGAGCGGCACGAAGAGCAGGGCGGCGAGACGTCGTCGTCCGTTGGCCACGGTCTGGAGCTGCGTGCTCATGGTGTGGGTCTCCTCGGGAGTCCGTTCGTCCGGTCGACGGAAGCCCGCCGTGTTCCGGGGACGCGGATCGCGGCGAATGGGTTCCCGGAGCTGTCGATTCGGGGCGTTCCCGTTCGTTGCTCAAGCAGGACCGGCAACCGGATCACGGAATGGAGAGAGACGCCATGGGTAACCCGATCGTGCACTTCGAGATCCGCTCCACGGATCCCAACGCGAGTCGCGCCTTCTACGCAGAGCTGTTCGGCTGGACCTACCCCGCGGGCGGGTTCCCCGACTACACGTACGTCGACAGCGGCGTTCCCCAGGGAACGATCCCCGGGGGCATCAGCCCGCTTCAGGGCGGGAAGCCCATGGTTACGGTCTTCGCCGGCGTGGCGGACGTGGCGGCGGCGCTCGACAAGGCCGTCGCGCTCGGCGGGACGATCGTCCAGGCGGCGACCAAGGTGCCCGGCGTGACGTTCGGCCTCTTCGCGGACCCGCAGGGCCACGTGGTCGGCGTTGCCTCGGACGATCACGAGGGGTAGATCCGCCACAGAGCGCTGCGGCGTCGCCGACCAGGTGAGCGTCGGGGCCGCCTCCACCGAGGCGGCTCGCGACCTCAACTTCCAGAAAGGACCCAGCTGGAGCCATCGGTGCCGTCGCGGACCTCCACGCCGGCCGCGGTGAGCTGGTCACGAACCAGGTCGGCCGTGGCCCAGTCACGGGCCTCCCGCGCGCGCGCCCGCAGGCTGAGGAGCGCCTCCACGAATGGGTCGACGGTCGAGCGCGGGTCTGCCCCGCCGGCCGCAGCCGTCTCGCCGAGCCGCGCGATCAGCGCGCGGAACGTGGATCGCGCGTTGTCGAGGTCGGGGCTGTCCTCACCGGCACGGATCCGGGCCTCGATCGCCGAGTCGAGATCGAGGAGCGCAGCCACGGCGTCCCGGCTCTCGCCGAGACCCATGGCGTGGACGAACGCACCCTCGAGCTCAGCAACCTCGTCGCCCAGCGGTGTGGCCGACCGTTGCGCCGCCTCTCCGGGGCGCTGCGCGCGCCCGGTCCCTCCCCAGCCGGGCTCCCATCCAATGTCGACCATGCCGCCGGCTGCCAGCTCACGCGCGACATCCGCCAGCACGTCGATCCCGACCTCGCTGCCAGTCGGGAAGACCGTGCCTCGGCCGTCGACCCTGACGGTGACGCCGCCAAGGCCGGACACCGAGGCGGTCCGCCGGTCGAGGTCGAGCACGAGGGCAGTGTGGCTGTCGACGCCCAGGATGAACGTGCCCGTGGGCAGCTGGCGCTCGAGCATGCGCAGCCGCCGCTCGCCCATGTAGCAGAAGCGGGTGTCGTGGTTGCCACCCTCCGCGTTGTCGTAGTGGGGCACCACGGCCGCATGCAGGCCCGTCGCCGGCCCGAGGATGTCGAGCCCGGGCAGCCAGGTGGGGTCCGCGCCGACCTTGTAGATCTCGTAGACGGGGATCGTGACGGCACCGAGCGTGAGGGCAGCGGCGCTCGCCATCGTGAGGATGCCGCCGTCGCGGACGCGGTCGGCGAGCGCCGGCGGGACGGGACCGTCGACCCACTGCCGGAGGGCGTAGCTCGGGCTCCCCGGACCCGCCATCACGTAGCGAGCCTCGCGGATCCGGGCAATCGCGGTGGCGGCCGTGACCGCATCCACGTCCCGGGACCGGTAGACGGCGACGCCGACCTCTCGACCGACGCTCTCCGCGAAGAACCGGACCGTCCGGGCGCTGAGCTCGTCGGCGTTCTCCTGGAAGCCATATGGAGTGTCGAGGATGACGGCGGGGACGGGCTCCGGGCCCAGGCGCTCGAACAGCGCCCGGTGGACCTTGGCCATGGTAGGCGCCGTCTCCCCGGAGCCCATGATCGCCAGGATTCGCGAAGAGCTCACCCGAAGAACCCGTCGGCCGTCATGTCGTGCATCGCGTCTGCAAGTTCGGTCGGGCGCTGCGCATGGATGTCGTGGTCGCCCGTGAACCAGCGGACCCGGGCGTTCGGGATCATTCCCGCCGCTGTCTCGACCTCGCGGCGCTTGCGCCGTGTCCATGCGGTCTCGCCGCCGTCGACGGGCACGAGCAGGGTCGGTGCGGTGATGTCCGCGTACCGCTCCGTGGGGTGGTGCTCCCAGAGCCCGCGGAGGACCGTGATGTGGTGGTCGAAGGTGAGCCACGGCGCGACGGTGCCGTCCGCCCGCACCTCGAAGTTCGCGAGCGCGCCGCGAATCCCGGTCTCCGGCCAGTCGCCGTGGGTCGAGCGGACGTAGCCCTCGATCTCGGTGAACGGGCGCCCCGCGAGGCGCGGCGGGGCGAGCGCGGCCCGGCAGGCGTCCCAGTCCGCGAACTGGCGGCTCGGCTCGAGCCAGCCGCCGTCCACGCAGGCGATCCCCCGGACCCGGGTGGGATGACGGGCCGCAAGCTCGAGGGCGACGTTGCCGCCCCAGGATTGACCGGCGACGACCGGCCGGTCGATGGCCAGCCGTTCGATCAGCACGGCGAGGTCGTCGCCGACGGTCGGCACGTCATACGGAGCGTCCGGCTTCGACGATCGACCGTGCCCGCGAAGGTCGACGGCGACGACGGGATGCCCCCGCGCCACGAGGCTCTCCGCGACGCCGTCCCACAGCCGTGCGTTCGAGGCGAGGCCGTGGACGAGCAGGAACGCCGGCGGCGTGCTCGTCCCTGCCGGCGTCCACACGTCGGCGGCGAGCTCCACCCCTTCGGCAACCGGCGTCAGCTCCGTGCGCATCCACCGGATGGTAGTCGGGCCGGCGCCGGCGAGCACCCGCGTCCCGACGTGCCTCGCAACCCGGGCGGGCCCGGGCGGAACCGTTGGTGCATGATCGACGGGTGGACGCCCAGCCGCTCCGGGTCATCATCGCCGAGGATTCCGCGCTCATCCGGGAGGGTCTGGCGCGGCTGATCGTCGACTCGGGCGGCGTGGTCGTCGCCAAGGTCGGTGACGGCCCGTCCTTCGTGGAGGCGGTCGTGGAGCACCGACCCGACGTCTCGGTGGTCGACGTGCGGATGCCCCCGACCCAGCGCGACGAGGGGCTCCGCGCGGCGATCGAGGCGCGCCGCCGGGTCCCCGGCACCCCCGTGCTCGTCCTCAGCCAGTACGTCGAGCCGCAGTACGCGACCGAGCTGCTCGCGGACCGGGCCGGCGGCGTCGGCTATCTCCTGAAGGATCGGGTCGCGGACATCCGCGAGTTCATGGACGCCCTGCGACGGGTCGCCCGCGGCGGGACCGCGCTCGATCCCGAGGTCGTCGCCCAGCTCATGCTCCCGCGCCGCGCGGACGACCGGCTCAATGCGCTGACCCCGCGCGAGCGGGAGGTGCTCGCTGCCATGGCCGAGGGTCGAACGAACGTTGGGGTCGCCGCGTTGCTAGGCATCTCGGAAGGCGCCACCGAGAAGCACATCAGCAACATCTTCGGCAAGCTCGAGCTGCCCGACTCGGAGAACGACCACCGGCGCGTGCTGGCGGTGCTGACCTACCTCGGCTCCTAGCGGGCAGTGGCCGCCGGGGCGACCGTCGCCGGCAGCTCGGCGCGAACGAGCGTCGGTCCGCCTTCCGGGCTCTCGACGGACAGGGTGCCGTCGAGCGCCTCGACGCGACCGGCGAGCCCGGCAAGCCCGCCGGCGGGAAGGATCCGCGCGCCCCCAGCGCCGTCGTCCCAGATCTCAACCACGAGGCGGTTCGCCTCGCGCCGGCAGCGGATCTCGCACCGTCCGGCCGACGCGTGCTTGGCGACGTTGGCGAGGGCCTCCGCCACCAAGAAGTACGCGGCCCGCTCGGTCGCGTCCGGCAGCCGCTCGCCGGGGGCCAGCGTGCTCTCGACGAACGTCGGCACCGGGCAGCGCACCGCGATGTTGCTCAGCGCCGCGACCAGGCCGCGGTCGAGCAGGATCGGGGGTGCGATCCCGCGCACGAGGTCGCGCAGCTCGGCGAGCGCCAGGCGAGCCTGGTCCTGTGCCTCGACGACGAGCGCGCGGGCGGCGGCCGGGTCCGTGTCGAGACGCTCCGCGGCAAGGCCGAGGTCGATCGTGAGCATCACCAGGCGCTGCTGGGCGCCGTCGTGGAGATCGCGTTCGATCCGGCGCAGCTCGTCCGCCTCAACGTCGATGACGATCTTGCGGCTCTCCTCGAGCGTCTCGACACGGCGCTGCAGCTGGCGCTGCTCCGAGTCGCACAGCAACCCGGCCACGACCGCGCGATGGAGCGCCATCAGGCCCTGCGACACGGAGGCGGCGACGGCGCTCATCACGAGGCCGGCAAGCCCGCCCGTGATGGCCACGACCGCGGGGATCGTCGACGTCCCGGCCGCGCCGGGCGCGAGGCTCGACGTGAGAGACCAGAGCGGCAGCGAGAGGAGCCCAAGGGAGGTCCCCCACAAGAGGACCGTCACGATGAACTCGAGGATCGTGAGCGGAAGGGCGACGCCCACGTAGACCACGTCGAGCCAGCGGCTCGGGTCGCCGAACTCCGTGATGAGCAGCTCCCGCCAGCCGCGGCCGTACGGGCGGTAGGCGTGTGGCCGGAGCGGCCGCGGGTCGACGAGGTTGGCCCGCCATCGCTCGATCCGGGCCAGCAGGCGAGACGCCTCGATCGCCAGGCCGATGACCACGACGCCGATCCCGACGACGAGCAGGGACGCGCCCGTCGAGAAGATGCCGACGATCACGCTGAACGCGAAGAGCTCCACCCAGAACCCGAGCAGGATCGAGAGGGTGGCGTACCAGGAGGATGGGTGGAGCGGCGAGAGGAGGAACGTGCCGATCGAGCCTCGGCTCCGCCCCCTGACCTGAGCGCCCAGGAGGGCGCTCAGGACGAGGAGCAGTCCAAGGACGACGAACGGCGCGCCGATCACGGTTGGAAGGAGCCGCGGCGGAGGGAGCCTGCCAGCAGCGCAAGACCCAGGCCCACGAGCAGCGCCGGGCCGAACCACGCGACGCCGGCCCAGCCGGGGATCACGGTGTTCGCCAGCGCGAACGCACCGATGACGATCAGGAGGACGCCGGCATAGAGGCCGCCGCGCCCGCCCCGGCGACCTTCCGGACGCGGGTCGTGCCACGGGACCTGCCACGCGGAGCCGGCCAGCCCGGCTCCGGGCTGCGCCCCGGTGCCCGGCTCCTCGACGGGGCCAGTTGCCGCGTCGCCCTGGTCGGCAACGGAACCGGCGGCCGCAGGGGCGCCCCAGGCGGGACCGGCGGGGTGCCACGACCCGGGTCCGGGCAGGGTGCCCGGCTCGAGCGGCATGACGAAGGCGAGGACGATGTAGAGCAGGATCGTGAAGCCGCCGAAGAAGGCCGAAACGATCCACAGGATTCGGACGAGCGTCGGATCGAGCTCGAGGTACTCCGCCATGCCGGCGGCGACGCCCGCGAGTTGCCGGTCGCGACGGCAGCGGTAGAGACGACGGGGGTTCACTGACAGCCTCCTGCAGGATTGATGTCCACGCTACCAACGTTGGCCGTGATGGTCACGTCCGCGTGGTGGTTTGCCATCGAATAGCCGGGGCTCTCCCAGACGTCACCGTTGCGAGTGAGCCCCGTGTAGTGCGTCGCGGCCAGGACGTTGGTGGCGCGGACCCGCAGGCCGAGCTCGTTCGCCGCGCAGATCCTGAGCGAGCCGGCGCTGACCGAGAGGTCAGCGCCGAAGTCCGCGGCCGTCGGCAGGCGCACCGAGGCCGAGGCCGCGTTCACGCTCACCGACAGGTTGGCCATCGTCGCCCCGGACAGGTCGACCCTGGCGTCCCCGGCGTTCACGGCCAGCCGCACGTTCCCGAGCTGTGCGCCGGCGAGGTCGAATCGACCCCGTCCCGCGTTCACCTCGGCCGTGAGGTCGAGCCTGCTGGCGGCCGGCAGCGAGAGTCGCCACACGTCGCCGCCACGGTTGAAGCCGAACGGCCGTCTCTGGCTCGACGACGTCACCGAGAGCCGATCGGCCGAGACGTCGACCGCGGCGATCCCGCCCGAAGCGTTGCCCGCCTGGAGCTGCCAGCCGGTGCCCGGGACGGTCGTGACCGAGAGATCGCCACAGGCGAGCGTGAGGTCGACCGACGCGGCGCCGTCGAAGGTGCCCTGCCGCGTATCGAAGGTGGCCGGCTGGACGCCGCCGCAGTCCGGCACCAGGCGCGGCACGGCCACGAACAGCCCCCCGACGAGGAGGCCGGGCATCGCGGCGGCGAGCATCCCGCCCGCCAGCCCGAACCTCGTGCGGCGCAGGAGCAGGCCGAGGCCGAGAGCGATGACCGCGACGGGCCAGAGGCGCACCGCCTGCGCCACGAGATCGTCGCTCACGGCATCGCCCTGCGCGACGAGCGTCACGGCACCCGCCGCGACGAGGAAGACCCCCCAGTAGAGGAACCGGTGATTCACGGTCATCGTGTGCTGCCTCCAGGCCGTCCATCGGTCTGTGCGGTCGGCGG
The DNA here is from genome assembly GCA_017881985.1 of Chloroflexota bacterium. Classification (GTDB taxonomy): domain Bacteria; phylum Chloroflexota; class Limnocylindria; order Limnocylindrales; family CSP1-4; genus CTSoil-043. Next base: position 19,536 of record JADGQH010000018.1, read on the forward strand.
TTGCCGGGCATCGTGCCCGGCCCTGGCGCCGTCCCGCCCGGCCCACCAGTCGGGGCCAGGTCCGATCGCGTTCGATGTCCACGACACTAGGGTTCGCCGAGGCGACCGGCCAGCCGGGCACCCGGCATCTTCGGGGTGGGGCTAGCCCCGGGGGTGCGCTTGCCGAGACGGGCGGCACGGTCGGCTCCGGGCCACGGCCGCGCCCCCCAGCTGTCTCATGACGAGTCGTCATGTCCGCGCCGCCATCCGGAGCGACGCTGCAGCCGAACGGGGTGATGAATGGACACGAGGAGGACACGCCACATGTCAACCGTCCGCGCCGGTGCTGGCGCGATCGCCGCTGTCACGCCGATCCCTGCGCAGCGAGCCAGCTCCCTGCGTCGTTGGAACCGCTTCCTGGCCTTGGCTCACGGAGCGCAGTTCGTCCTGATGCTCCTGGTCTCGCGGACGACCGCGCTGTTCGAGCCCGTCGTGCCGACGGTTCGGCCACTCCTGACGGATGGGAAGTTCACCGGACTCGAGCCATCCAGCGTGCTGCTGGTCTCGTTCCCGCTGGCCTACCTCATCGCGAGCTTCCTGCTGATGAGCGCGATTGCCCACGCCACGGCCGGCTGGGTCATGCGAGGCCGCTACGAGGCGTGGCTCGCGCGGGGGATGAATCCACTGCGGTGGGTGGAGTACGCGTTCTCGTCGACCGTGATGATCGTCGCCATCGCGTACCTCAGCTTCATCACCGACTTCCCCGCGCTCGTCGCAATCGCCGGCTGCAACGTCGCGATGATCCTGTTCGGGTGGAGCATGGAAGCGGCCAACGAGGGCCGCGAGCGAGTCGACTGGAAGCACTTCATCTTCGGCTGCATCGCCGGCGTCGTGCCGTGGATCGCGATCTTCTCCGTGCTGTGGGCGTACTCGGCCCAGGCGGACCTGCCGGCCAAGGCGCAGATCCCGGGCTTCGTGTACGTGATCATCGCGAGCCTGTTCGTGGCCTTCAACGTCTTTGCCCTCACGATGGTCCTCCAGTACCGGAAGACCGGCCGCTGGCGCGACTACCTCGTGGGAGAGAAGACCTACATGGTGCTGAGCCTGGTCGCGAAGTCGCTGCTGGCCTGGCAGGTCTGGTCCGGAACGCTTCGCCCGTAACGCGCCAGGCGGCGAGCGGCTGACGTACCAGGCACCAGCGGGGGCCGGTCAGCGAACAGCCACGCTCCTGCACATCACCAGCTGGTGGGCCATCATCGGGCCAGGCCGGTCCCTGTAGGATCGGAGCGAGCACCAGAGAAGGGAAGGTCCCATGCCGTCGTCGGGTGTCGTGCGCTGGGGGATCCTCGGGCCGGGCTCCATCGCGGCGCGCTTCATGCGCAACGCTCGCGAGGCCGCCCACTCCGAGGTCGTCGCGGTCGGGAGCCGAACGCCCGAGCGAGCGGCTGCGTTCGCGGCGACGTTCGGGATCTCCCGCGCCCATGCGTCCTACGAGGCGCTCCTCGACGACGCCGCGGTCGACGCCGTGTACATCGGCCTCCCGAACTCGCTCCACCATCCCTGGACGATGCGCGCGCTCGCGGCCGGCAAGCACGTGCTGTGCGAGAAGCCGTACTCGCGGCATCCGGCCGAGGTCGCGGAGGCGTTCGACGCCGCGGACGCCGCCGAGCGCGTGCTGATGGAG
>JADGQH010000132.1 GCA_017881985.1 Chloroflexota bacterium
CCGCGGAGCCTGGGCGGAGTACGTGTCCGAGGATCCGGCCGACGGCTGGATGCCGGGCACGATCGCGAGCGGGCTCAAGGCGCTTGCCTTCGGGCCGATCGGCCACGGCGATCACGTGGCGGGTGTGCTCGCGCTGGGGACCCTCGACGAGCGGTTTGCTCGCACGCTGGTCGAGAAGATGCCGGGCATCATCTCGTTCAGCACGACCCTCAGCGCGCTCCTCGCCGAACGGCTGAACGGCATGCACCGGCAGGCGGAGCTGCGCGAGGCTCTCGCGGCGGTCCTGGCCACCGGTGCCTTCCACCCCGTGTTCCAGCCGATCGTCGACCTCGCGGGAGGCGACGTCGTGGGCTACGAGGCGCTGACCCGCTTCGACTCGGGCCAGCGCCCGGACCTCTGCTTCGCCGATGCCTGGTCGGTGGGCCTCGGACCGGACATGGAGCTCGCCACGCTGGAAGCCGCGGTGAAGGCCGGGACGCACCTGCCATCTGGCGTCTGGCTCAATCTCAACGTCTCGCCGCGCCTGCTCGCCGATCCCGAACGCCTGCGCCCGGTCCTGTGGGGCGCCGGCCGTCCGCTCGTGCTCGAGGTGACCGAGCACGATGTCATCGAGGACTACGAGATGGTGCGCAACGCGATCGCGAGCCTCGGGCGCGACATCCGCCTCGCGGTCGACGACGCGGGGGCGGGCGTCGCGAACTTCGGCCACATCATCGACCTGCGCCCCGACTTCGTGAAGCTCGACATCAGCCTGGTCCGGCGGGTCAACGCGAACCTGGGGCGCCAGGCGATGGTCGTCGGCATGCGCCACTTCAGCCGCACCGCCGGCTGCCGCCTGATCGCGGAGGGCGTCGAGACAATGGAGGAGGCCCGGACCCTCACCGCCCTCGGTGTCGAGTTCGCCCAGGGCTACCACTTCGGCTACCCGGAGCCCGTCGAGATGTGGGTCGGGGAGAGAGACGCCGAGGCCGATCGAGGCTCGATGTCGTAGAAGCGCGCGCCCGTGCCGGGTCGAGGCGGGTGGACCGGGTGGCGGAGCCTGCGCGCAGCTCGCTCGTTCACAACCAGCCCGGGCGCGGGTGCGAGGAGGGGTGCCGGCGGCCATCCGCGGGGAGGGATGCTATCGTTCCGGACACGCAACCGGTGCGCGCCCAAAGGGCCCCACACCAGCTCGTCACCCGGGTCACGCGGCACCAGGCGTTCCCTGCCTCCTCCGCCGTCCGGTCGACGGGCGGTCGTGGCCCAGGCGCACGGATCGATGGCGAGCGCCCGGACCTGGAGGCACACACGCGATGACATACCTTGACCGCTCCATCCCCTGCGTCGACTGCGGGATCTCGTTCGTGCACAGCGCGGCCGACCAGGAGTACTACGCGGAGAAGGGTTTCACCTCGGATCCGAAGCGCTGCCCCAGCTGCCGCTCCAGCCGGCGTGCCGCCCGCGGCGATGGCTACGACGCGCGCAGCATCGGCGGCCCGCGCGGCTATGAGCGCGGGGGCTCGTCGGACCGCGAGTTCTTCGCCGTGACCTGCTCACGCTGCGGCAACAATGCCCAGGTCCCCTTCAAGCCCCGGATGGACAAGCCGGTCTACTGCTCCGACTGCTTCCGCGAGGTCAAGGCCGGCTAGGCTCGGCGCACTCGCGGGACATTCACGCGGGACCGGCAGGGACGGCCAGGCGCAGGCTCTCGCCGGCCCGAAGACGCTCCCGGTGGCGACCGCGCCAGACCGTCACCCGCCCACGGCCGTGGACCTGCCACTCGGCGTCGCGGCCGACGAGCGCGGTCTCTTCGTCGATCCCGAGGACCAGCGAGTCGGCGGGCGCGGCCAGCGCCATCGCGGCCGAGAGCGGCTCGGGGAACGCGTCGTAGTGCGGGATCACCACCGTTCCCGGGACGATTCCCAGCGCGTCGCGCCAGCCGATCGGGAACCGGACGAACGCCCGCCCGACCGACCGGATCTGGAAGCCGGCGAGGACCATCGCACCGGCCGAGCAGCCGGCGATGACCGCGCCGCGAGCGTGTGCGGCCCGGAGCGCCGCGCCGACGCCGCCGTCCACGAGCGCGTCGAGGAGGTGGCCCGGCTTCCCGCCCGACAGGTAGACGAGGTCGGCCTCGCCGATGGCCGCGATGGCAGACGGGTCGTTCGCGTCCTCGGCGCCGCGGACGAGGACCGGCTCGACCTCCGCGCCGAGGCTCGCGAAATGGGCCTCTCCCTGCACGGCCCAGCCGCGGAAGGTCTCCTCGCCGTCCGGCCATGATGCGGTCGGAAGGACCGCCACCCGGGGTCGGTCGCGCCCGGTCGCGGCCAGCAGCGCCCGGTCCAGTGCCTCCATCGCGGGTGTGAACTCGCCCGAGCCGACCAGCGCGATCATGCCTTCCATCGGCGGCGAGTCTACCCCGTGGTGCCCGGAGGCACGGGATTCCGCGACAGCGGCCCGCGATTCGGCCGGCGTCCCTCGAAAAGAGGTGGAACCGGCTGGTCACATGGCCGCCACGTGGCTATGCTCACCTGCATCGCAGGGAAGGTTCCTGTGTGGACGCCGCTCGAGCGCTCCGCGCGAGACGTGGCGCCGGGGAGACACGCAATAGAGGGAGATGCGATGGAGCCGACCCCGTCCGAGATGCCGTCCGGTAGCACGGGGGCGCCGCCGCCTCCGCAGGCCCCGGCCCCGCCGCCTCCGCAGGCCCCGGGCCCGCCGCCGTACCAGGCCCCGCCCCCGCAGGCCCCGCCCGCGAGCGCGGCACAGCCGGCCTGGATGCAGAACCTGACGTCGACGGCCCCGGTGGCCGGACCGGCCGGCCTCTTCTACGCCGACCTCCCGAACCGGATCATCGCCTACATCATCGACGTCATCCTGCTGGCGATCGTAGGTGCCATCATCGGTGCGATCACCGGCTCGTTCCTGCCGGTCGTCCAGTTCGACCTGGTCAACGGCTTCCACTACAACTACCTCGCGGCGATCATCAACGCCGTGATCAGCGGCGCCATCAGCGCCGCTTACTTCATCTACATGTGGACCGCGATGCGCGGCACGGTCGGGATGAAGGTCCTCGGGATGCAGATCGGGAGCGAGAAGGACGGCGCGACGCTGACGATGGACCAGGCGATCCGGCGCTGGCTGGCGGTCGGCGGCTGGATCACCATCGCCCAGGCGCTCAACCCGCTGCCGTTGCTCGGCATCCTGATCGGCCTGGTCTCGCTCGGGTACGTGATCTACCTGCTGTACACCACGGCCCAGAGCCCCACCAAGCAGGGCTTCCACGACAAGTTCGTGGGATCGATGGTGGTGAAGGCGGCTCGCTCGGTCGCCTGACCGCTCACCCGTCGCGGTCGACACGGCCGCGCAGCTGATCCGGGCCGCGCCGCGAGGCGCGGCCCGCTCGATTCCGGGATACCCGTCTACCGGGCCGCTGCCTCCACGCGCGCCCCTTCGCGGGGCAGCCCCAGCCGGCCGCTCCCGAATCGCGTGCCGGCCCGTCCCCAGACCACGGCAGCCGCGTCATCGAGCGCCCCGATCGCCGCGAAACGGCCGCCGCTCCGGACGAAGTCGGCGCAGGCGCGCACCTTCGGCCCCATCGAGCCGGCCGGCCACTCGCCGCTCTCGAGGCCGTCGAATGCCTCCTCCACCGAGAGGCGCCGGATGGTCTCCGCCTCCGGCGTTCCCCAGCCGCGGACGACGCCGACCACGTCGGTCAGCAGGATCAGGCCGTCCGCGCCGACCGCGCGGGCCAGCACGACCGCGGCGAGATCCTTGTCGATCACCGCCTCGCGGCCCTCGTATCGCCCGTCGGGCAGCTCGACGACCGGAATGCCGCCGCCGCCGGAGGCGATGACCAACGCCCCGGTCTCGACGAGCGAGCGGATCGCCTGGGCCTCGACGATCCGGAGCGGCGCCGGCGAGGCGACCACCCGGCGCCAGTGCTTTCCGTCCCGCGCGATCGTCCAGCCCTGCTCCTCGGCGTGCTTGTGGGCGACGGCCTCCGTGTAGACCGGTCCAACCGGCTTGCTGGGGGCGGCGAACGCCGGGTCGTCGGCACGGACCACCGTCTGGGTCAGGATCACAGCGATCTCGCGCCGAATCCCGCGTGCGATGAACGCATCGCGAAGCGCCTGCGTCATGAGATAGCCGATCTGGCCCTGCGACTCGGCGCCGAGGACGTCGAGCGGGGGCGGCGGCACGACGGCCGATGCCATCTCCGCCTCGATGGCCAGGAAACCGACCTGCGGGCCGTTCCCGTGGGTCAGCACGATCTCTGCGCCGCTCCGCTCGGCGAGGTCGACGAGAGACCGCGCCGCGATCTCCAGGTTGTGGCGCTGGACCTCGATCGAGCCCGGCTCGCCCCGCCGGATCATCGCGTTCCCCCCGAGAGCCACCGCGATCCGGGTCATCCCAGTCGCTCGCCACGGCGGTCGCCGCTGATGAGCCCATAGAAGAGCGCCTGCTCGGTGTAGACGCGGTTCTCGGCCTGGTCCCAGACACGACTCTGGGGGCCATCGATCACGGCGTCGGTGACCTCGTCGCCGCGGTGGGCGGGCAGACAGTGGAGGAAGATCGCCCCGGGCAGCGCGCGCCCCATCATGACGCCGTCGACCGTGTAGCCGGCGAAGATCCGGCGGCGCTCCTCGCGCTCGGCTTCCTTGCCCATCGATGCCCAGACGTCCGTGTAGACGGCATCCGCACCGCGGACCGCCTCCGCGGGATCCGTCACGAGCTCGACGCCGCCGCCGGTCGCCGCGCCGTGGGCGAGTCCGGACGCCACGATGGCGGGATCGGGACGGTAGCCCTCCGGTGTCGCGATCGCCAGGTGGAACCCGATGTAGCCGGCCGCCTGGATCAGCGAGTGGGCCACGTTGTTGCCGTCGCCCACGAACGCCACGCGGCGACCCCGAAGGTCGCCGAAGGCCTCCTCGAGCGTCATCGCGTCGGCCAGCGCCTGGCACGGGTGATGTTCGTCGGTAAGGGCGTTGATGATCGGGATGCTCGAGTTGGCGGCCAGCTCGTCGACCCGCGCCTGGGCGAACGTCCGGATCGTGAGCGCGGACAGGTAGCGCGAGAGGACGCGCGCGGTGTCGGCGACCGTCTCGCCGTGGCCGAGCTGGAGCTCGTCGGGCCGGAGCACGATCGGGAGCATCCCGAGCGCCCACGCGGCGGCCTCCAGGCTCACCCGCGTCCGGGTCGAGGGCTTGTCGAAGATCATCCCGACCCGGCCGCCGGCCAGCGCGCCCCGGTGCTGGCCGGGCTCTCGCTTGAACCGATGGGAGAGGTCCAGGATCTCGCGGACTCCCTCGCGACCGAGGGAATCGAGCGACAGGAGATGGTCTGTCATCGCGCCTGCCTCCGTCAGCGGGCGCCGGCCGCGCTCGTCGCGCGGGCGCGGGCAACAATCGGCGCGACGAGGTCGGTAAGGGTCGGGACGTCGGGGTCGCCGGTGACCTCGTCCAGCTCGTACCGGACGCGGACGACGGGCTTGTCGAGGTGAAGGACCCGGTTGAGGTCGATCGGCGTCGCCGCGAGGACGAGGTCGGCGGGCATCGCGTTGAGCGTGTCCTCCAGCTCCGTCATCTGCTCCTGCCCGTAGCCCATGGCCGGGAGCAGGTGCTGGAGGGCCGGGTATTTCGCGAGCGTCAGGGCAAGGCTGCCCATGGCGTACGGGACGGGATCCACGACCTCTGCGGCGCCGAAACGCCGGGCGGCCACGATGCCCGCCCCGAAGGTCATCCCGCCGTGCGTGAGCGTGGGGCCGTCCTCGACCACCGCGACGCGCTTGCCCTCGATCGTGCCGCCCTCGAGCGTCAGCGACGAGCGGGCCAGGATCACCTCGGCCCGCGGATTGAGGCTGGCGATGTCGGCGCGGACCGTCTCGACGGCGCCCGGTTCGGCCGAGTCGACCTTGTTGATGACCACGACGTCGGCCATCCGCAGGTTCGCCTCGCCCGGGTGGTAGTGCATCTCGTGGCCGGGCCGCAGCGGGTCCGCCACGACGACGAAGAGGTCCGGCTTGTAGAACGGGAAGTCGTTGTTGCCGCCGTCCCAGAGGATCACGTCGGCTTCCTTCTCCGCCTCGCGGAGGATCGCCTCGTAGTCGACTCCCGCGAAGAGGACCCGTCCCGCGTCGAGATGGGGCTCGTACTCCTCGCGCTCCTCGATGGTGGTTTCGTGGCGGTCGAGGTCCGCATAGGTCTCGAAGCGCTGGACGCGCTGCTTCACGAGGTCGCCGTACGGCATCGGGTGGCGGATCACGACAACCTTGAGCCCCTGGGCCTCGAGGAGGCCGGCGAGATACCGCGTGGTCTGGCTCTTGCCGGCGCCAGTGCGCGTCGCACCGGTCGCGACGACGGGCTTCGTGCTCCGGATCATCGTGCGGACGGGGCCGAGCAGCACGAAGTTGGCGCCGCCCGCCAGCACCCGGCTGGCCTGGTGCATCACGAACTCGTGGGCGACGTCGCTGTAGGCGAACACGACCCGGTCGATCTTCTGGCGGGCGAAGATGCGTTCGAGGTCGGACTCCGGCACGATGTCGATGCCGTCCGGGTACAGCGGGCCGGCGAGCTCCGGCGGGTAGCGCCGGTGATCGATCCCGGGAATCTGGGTGGCCGTGAACGCGACGACCTCGACCTCGGGATCGTCACGATAGACGACGTTGAAGTCATGGAAGTCGCGCCCCGCGGCGCCCATGATCACGACCTGCGTGCGGTCCATGGTCGTCCGCTCCTCCGCATCTCTGCCGACGCGGACGAGCCGGTTCCCGACCCGGGCCCGGCGGTCGTCCTTCTGGGTTGAGTGTGGGTGTCGCGTCAAGCGGCCCGGTAGGGCCGAGCGGACCCCGGGGGCGGGGCCGGTCGGCCGGGGTCCGGCGCGTCGTCAGGGTGCGGGAAGCGCGTCCGGCGTGTCGACATCGCGGAGCGACGCGCCTTCCGGGTCGAGGGCACGCCACCGTTCGGGGTCCAGCGTCCCGACTCGAAGGCGCTCGAGGAGGCCGACCAGGCTCAGCGAGCTGCCGGCGAGCAACGCCTCGACCACCGGTCGAACGGTGGCCACCCGGAGCGCCGCGGGCAGCGGCCGGATCGCCCCGTCCTCGGCGAGCGCCACGGCGTCGAGCTGCGGGCCGTCCACGCTGGAATCCAGCCACAGGACGAGCTCGGCGAGGATGGTGGGCGAGAGCCAGGGCTGATCGCCGCCGACGAGGATCGCGAGCCGGCCGCGCGCGGCGGCGAGCCCCGCGGCCAGCCCTGCGAGGGGACCGCCGTCGGCGACCGAATCCCGGACCACGCGAACCCGGGTCGCGGCGTCGACCGGCAGCCGCGGCCTGGCGCCATCGGCACCGATCACCACCACGACCTCGTCCGAGACGGACGCCACGGCGAGGATCGCGTGGTGGAGCAGCGGGCGCCCCTCGAGCGGCGCAACCAGCTTGTCGGCGCCGAAGCGGGTCGCGCGGCCGCCCGCGAGGACGATCCCGGTGACCATCACGACGATGACCAGGGCGGGAGGTCGGACAGGGCGACGACGGCAATGCCGATCTGCTCCGCCGCCTCGCGCTGACGGCGATCCGCAGTGATGAGCGTTGCTCGACGGATGCCGGCAACCTCGACGTAGGCGGCATCGGGCACTCGAAGTCCCGTCACCATCGCGAGCCTGAACGTCGCGGTCGCGAACGCGTGCGGATCGACCTTCTCGAACGTCACCTGGTCGAGCGCACCAAGCACGGCGTCCGATTGCGTTCGGTTGATCCGCCGCTCGCGTATCCCTCGCTCGAGTGCAGCCGCGACCTCCAGGAGGAAGAGCGGCGGTTCGACGGCCCTGATGCGGGCCTCACGGAGCGCCTGCTCGACGCGGACGGCGCCCGCCCGGTCCGCTTCGTCTTCGAACGCCCACCGAAGCACAACGCTCGCATCGAGAACCACTTCGATCATGGAGTGGAGTCTCCCGGCGGGAGGAAGTCGAGGAGGCGCTCGCCGAACTCCTCGCGGACCGCGTCGAGGATCGCGTCCACCGTGTCGTGGGGACCGCTCGGCGGTTTCGACCGGGCGCGGACCCCGTCGAGGATGTCGAACGCGCGCCGGCGCCGCACGAGCATCCGGTCGAACGTGTCAGGCCAGTGCGCCGCGTTCCAGCGTGCCACGTACACGGCACGATCCTCGTCCGCATCGGGTTGGTATAGAGCGGCCGACTCTCTCGCCGCGGCCTCGCGAGGGCGCGCGACGGGCAGGTCCAGCGCCGCCGCCGGGATCCGCACCGCGTGTCCGATCCGGACGCTCGGCAGCGAGCCGTCGGCGATCCGTCGGCGCACGGTGCGGAGGCTGATCCCGAGACGGGACGCGGCTTCTGCGGCGGTCAGGTAGTCCGGCTCGCCCACGAAGAGGATGATGCCACTGGCAGAATCTTCACCGGGCGCTGCTTACTGTGTTGGGGAACGGGGTTCATTCCTTCCTTCGAGCCCAGCCGGGAAGGGGAGGTTGTCTACGCCCTGGGCTTCTGGAACTGCAAGTGCGAGGCGGGCTACACTGGGCCGGCCTGCGACCAGTGTGCCGAGGGGTTTGCGCAGAACGGGGGCGACTGCGCGGCGACCTGCACGGAAGAATGCGGCTCGGGGATGTGGTGCAGGGGGACGATCTGCACGACCTGCTCGGATTCCGATGCCGCGCATTGCGGGGCGAGCTGTGTGAATTGCGCCGCGGCATCG
>JADGQH010000133.1 GCA_017881985.1 Chloroflexota bacterium
CGCGATCGACGTGCCCTTCAGCGGGTAGGGGCCACGCCCGGGTCCCTCGCCCCGTGGAACCGGGCCGAACGTCCCGTGCCCGCAGCCCCGCCGCGCGCGATGATCGCGGGAACGCATGTCGACGAAGCCGACCAGCCAGGAGGATCCGCGATGAAGGTGGCCCAGGTGATGACTCGCCAGGTGGCCGCCGTGCGGCCCGAGACGCCCCTCAGGGACGTCGCGGCGCTGATGGTGAGCAAGGGGATCAGCGGCGTCCCGGTCGTCGGGGACGACGGCTCGGTCCTCGGCGTGGTGTCCGAGGCCGACTTCGTGATCAAGGAGCGGGGTCCTGAGGCCGTCCATCACCGGCTGCTCGCGCGCGTCTTCGGGGAGTCCCGCCAGACACGCGCGGAGCTCGCCAAGATCGAGGCACAGACCGCCGGCGCGGCGATGACGAGCCCCGCGATCACGGTCAAGGCGACCGACACGCTTCGCTGGGCCGCCGAGCAGATGGCCGCCCGGAAGATCAACCGCCTGCCGGTCGTCGATGGCGCGCGGCTCGTCGGGATCATCACCCGGGCTGACGTGGTCAGGGCCTTCGTGCGCCCCGACGGAGAGCTTGCGCGACTCGTTCGCGAGGAGGTCCTGGCCAAGACCGCGTTCTGGCTCGAGCCGGAGATCTTCGTCGTCGACGTCAAGGACGGGGTCGTCCATCTCGGCGGCCGCGTGGAACGACGCTCTCTGGCCGAGACGATCGTCGAGGTCATCCGCGATCTCGGCGGCGTCGTCGGCGTCACGTCCGACCTCAGCTGGGAGCTCGACGACGTCGGTGGCCACCCGGCCGGCGACGAGGTCCCCGACGCCCGGCTGACGTTTCGTCCGCACTGACCCGACCGCCGACGTCGGGCCGGCGCCCCTTGCAGCCGACGAACCGGGACGCGGGAGCGCCTGGCCGGCGACCCTCAGGGCGCCGGGCTGGTCGACGACTCCGACGCGCCGGACGGCTTCGCGCTGGCCGACGGCTCCGCGGATGGCGGCGTGCCGTCCGGGGGCGCGGACCCGGGTGGCGAGGCGACCGTCGACGGGCTCGGCTTCGGGATGGGTTTCGCGGTCGGCCGCGGCGTCGGGGCCGGCAGGCAGGACGAGACGCCGCTGCCCGAGGCTCGCGCGGCCGTCGGCGCCGGCGCCGCGTAGGCGACGGCCGGCACCGTTCCCGGCGGCGGGAACAGCGATGCGGCGAGGGACCGGATCCCAGCGATGTCCGGCAGCTGGATGGAGCCGCGAACGTCGAATCCCGGGCGCACGAGCGGGTAGGTGACGACCGCCCGATAGGTCTTCGAACGATCGACCCGTCGCGCGACGTCGGCCAGCGGGACGATCACGCTGCGCGGGACGTTCGTCTGGACCGCCTGGCCGATGGCCTTGAGGAACCCGATCGGGTCGTTCAGGAAACCGCCCTTCACGACGGCATCCCGGACCCCGGAGATGATCTCCTGCTGGCGGGCCTGGCGCGTGAAATCCGACTCGCCGGCCGCCTTGCGAACGCGCGCGTAGGCGAGGGCCTGCGAACCGTTCAGGTGGTGCCGGCCGGCGCTGATCGCGAAGCCGGCGGGGATGCCGTACTCGTCGTACGACGGGTCGCAGAAGGCGTGCGCGACGTTGACATCCACGCCGCCCAGGCTGTCGACCACGGCCACGAAGCCCCCGAGGTCGACCTGGGCGTACTGCTCGATGTCGAGGCCCAGGAGCGTCCCGACCGCGGCCATGAGCACGTCGTGCCCGTCGCCGCTGGACCCCGGGAACTCGCCGGGGTGCAGGCGCGCATACGAGAGCAGCGAGTTGATCTTGCCCGAGTAGGTGCGGCCGCCGGGCAGCGGGACGTCCACCATGTCGCGCGCCAGGGAGAGGAGGGAGACCGTCTCCGTGACCGGGTCCAGCGATGCCACGATCAGGGTGTCGGTCAGGAACGTCGAGCGGCCGACGCCCGCATCGACCCCGATGATGAGTACGTTGGTCCGGGCGCCGGCGGGCGACGGCGAGGCAGCAGGCGTCGCGCTCGGGCCGGCGCTCGATTCGGGGCCCGCCGACGCGCCCGGGTCGGCCGTTGGCGCCGCCGGCTTCCATGCCCCGCTCCCGGTGGTCGACGGGGCGAACACGACGTTCACCTCCTCGCGGGCCACGTTCGTGGCGTACCCGAGGTACGCCTGGGGACCGATCGCGATCAGCGCCACGAGCGCCACGGGGATGGCATCCCGCGCGCGAAGTCGCGGCAGGCGGGGGTTCAGCAGGCTGGACCCCATTGCGGCCAGGCGCCAGAGCAGGATGACCGCCTGGAAGCCGATCAGGGCCAGCAGGACCCGGTCATCGAGGGCCAGGCTTCCCAGTCGCACCGGCCCGGCGGAGACGGCGACGCCTGCGAGGAGACCAACGACGAGGATCGAAGGGAGCCCGAAGAGGGCGGCCCGGGCAAGCCGGCCGGCCGCAAGGTGGCCCAGTCCGGGCACCACCGCATCGAGCAGAGCGGGAAGATAGCGGCGCCGGGTCACGGCGCGCGGGGCGACGGAGGACGGTTCGGCGTGGCTCACGGAACGCGAGCGTATCACTCACCGCGACCGGGACACGCGACGGTACAGCCTCGCCTACGCTGGGCCGGCGTCGCGCCGAGGATGGCCGCGGCGGGACGGCGGGCGCCGCGGCACGCGCGGCACAGCAGGGAGGCGGCGGGCGATGGCGGCGGCGATCGATCGGGGGCGGCTGGCGGCGCGGATGGCCGACGAGGTGGCGCAGTTCGAGGCCGCCCACCCGCGCTCGAAGGAGCTCTTCGAGCGCGCCGCGAGGTCGCTGCTCGGTGGCGTCCCGATGAGCTGGATGGCGAAGTGGGCCGGGCCCTACCCGGTCTTCGTCGAGGAGGCCACGGGCGCCCACTTCCGCTGTGTCGACGGCCACGACTACGTGGACTTCTGCCTGGGCGACACCGGCGCGATGACGGGTCACTCGCCGGAGGAGGCGGTCGTCGGGATCGCGGCCCAGCTCGTCCGGGGGATCACGACGATGCTCCCCGGCGAGGCGGCGATCGAGGTCGGCGAGGAGCTCCAGCGCCGCTTCGGCCTCGCCTTCTGGCAGTTCACCCTCACCGCGACCGACGCGAACCGCTTTGCGCTCCGGCTCGCCCGCCAGGTCACGGGACGTCCGTACGTGCTGGTCTTCGACCACTGCTACCACGGCTCGGTGGACGAGTCGTTCGCCACCCTGCGGGACGGCGTCGTGGGACCCTCCGAGGGGAACATCGGCCCGGCGGTCGACCCACGCCTGACGACCAGGGTTGTCCAGTGGAATGACGTCGCCGCGCTCGAGGCGGCGCTCGCGCCGGGCGACGTCGCCGCGGTCCTGGCCGAGCCGGTCATGACCAACGTCGGGATCGTCCACCCCGAGCCCGGCTACCACGACGCGCTCCGCCGCATGACCCGCGAGACGGGCACGCTCCTGATCATCGACGAGACGCACACGATCTGTGCAGGCCCAGGTGGGTACACCCGCGCGGAGGGGTTGGACCCGGACATCCTGACGATCGGAAAGGCGATCGGATCAGGCATCCCGGCCGGGGCATACGGGTTCAGCGAGGCGGTCGCCGACCGGATTCGAGCCGCCAACGACGACCTCGAGGTGATCGACGTGGGCGGCGTGGGCGGGACCCTGGCCGGCAACGCGCTCTCGCTGGCCGCCATCCGGACGACGCTGGCGCACGTCCTGACCGAGGCGAGCTTCGCGCGGATGATCCCGCTCGGGGAGCGCTGGGCGGCCGGCGTGCAGGCGACGATCGACGAGCTCGGTGTGCCATGGCACGTGTCGCGGCTGGGCTGCCGCGCCGAGTACCTGTTCCGGACCGAGCTGCCGCGGAACGGTGCGGAGGCGGCCCAGGGGATGGATTTCGAGCTCCAGCAGTACATGCACCTCCACGCGCTCAACCGCGGGATCCTCCTGACCCCGTTCCACAACATGGCCCTCATGTCGCCCGCGACGACGGCTTCCGACGTGGACCGCCACACCGCCGCCTTCCGGTCGGCCGTCCAGTCGCTCGTCGGGGGCTGACGGCCAACTACCCGTCCATCGGACCGTGACCCGCCCCCCGCCGCCAGCGCATCGGATCCCGATGGTCACGGGTACATCCGGGTGGTGGCGGTGTCTTCGCGCGACAGAGAACATCACGAGTGATGTCGTCGATCCGTGACCCGTACAGGGTCCTCCAGGTGGATCCCGCCGCGGAACCGGAAGTCGTCCGGGCCGCATATCGCGCGCTCGCGCTCAAGTACCACCCGGACGTCCGGACCGGCTCGCAGAGCCGGATGGCCGCCCTGAACCAGGCGTGGGGCATCCTCCGGGACCCGACCTTGCGCTCCGAGCTCGACCGAGCACGCGCCACGGCCCAGGCCAGGCCCGAACCGCAGCCCAGGCGCCAGACGGCCAGGGACACCGCCCGGGATTCGGCGGCATTCGAGATGCCCGCGCCGCTGCCCGCCACCCCGCCAGGCAAGCCGTCGGGCAGCGTCCTCGACTTCGGCCGCTACGAGGGCTGGTCGCTGGGCCAGATCGCCGCCACCGATCCCGTCTACCTCGAGTGGTTCGCGCGCACGCCGATCGGACGCAGCTTCAACCGGGAGATCGGGTCGCTCCTCGCGATCCGCAACGCGGCCGCCGCCACGGCCGCAACGGCCACCGCCGAGCGTCAGCCGCGCCGATCACGCCGCGGCTGACGCGACGCCTGCGTCCCTGGAACGGCAGCCCGCCGGGCGTTTGACGGATTCGGGCACATGGGCCATCCTTGGCGACAGGTGCACCCGTCCGGCGCTGGTTCGAGCACATGAACCCGCTCCCGCGCCGCACGAATGCTCCTGCCGCTCCGGCACAGCTAGCCGTCGAGCGAACGACACATCACGACACGGTCGGCGTGCGACTCGCGCACCCGGCCCGGAAAGGCCTCACTCGCACCATGCTCAACAGCTCCTCGGTCCGCCGACCTGGCGGACCCATCGCGATCGCCGCGCGCTCGTCGGACAGCCGGCGCCTGCGCCGCCGCTCGATGGCCGACGACCGCCTCTATTGCGGCACGAACGGCTGCACCACCTACCTGGCGCTGGACGCGCGCTCCGGCGTCGCCAGCTGCCCGATCTGCGGGTTCCGCCGCACCATCGAGTAGGCGCCAACCCGGCCGGACCCCGCGCCCCGAGGATCACCGGGGCCGACGTCCAGGCCGCCTTCGTGGACAGACGTCGTGGACGGTTCGTGGATAAGTGTCCGCGGATCCGGAATCTCGTGGACAGGTCCCCTTGCGTCCCGGGACGCCGGCGGGCGATCATCTGGTCAGCCCGAAGGGGCCGAGGAATTCGGATCGCTGGACCGCCGCAAGGCGGCCGGGCTCGCCGCAAGGTGGGCCGGGTTCTCCGCAAGGGGAGCCGTCCCTCCCGCAAGGGAGGCAGGCGATCCACCGGCTGACTCGTCGTCGGCAACGATGATGGGTACCCCGTCCGCAAGGACGGACGGCGAGCCGCAAGGCGCGCCGGTGCTCCCGCAAGGGGGCCGCGCCCCGCAAGGGGTCGCGATGGACGGCCGATCCGACGGTCCCTTTGGGCTACTTCGTGCCCGCCGTCGAACCTGCGCCCGACGGGATGCCCGTCGATGAGCGCGGTAGACTCCGCGAGGTGCACGCGGGACCATTCCGTCCTGCGCCCGCTTCCCCGGAGGTGATCGTGTCCAGCGAGTCCGGCCGCGCCAACCGCGAGCCCGGCTCCGCGACCGGCGCCGGGCCGGCGCCGGCGATCCGCCTTGAGGGCGTCCGGTTTGCGTTCCCGGTCGACGGCCATCACACCGACGTGATCGGTGGGCTGGACCTCGAGATCGCGCCCCGCTCGATCGTCGCGCTGGTGGGCCCGAACGGCTGCGGCAAGAGCACGCTCCTGCGCGTCATCGCCGGCCTTCTCCCGGCCCGCACGGGCAGCGTCGAGGTGGAGGGACGGCCCGTCGCCGGCCCCGACTCTCGGGTCGGCCTCGTGTTCCAGGAGCCGCGCCTCCTCCCGTGGCGCACCGCCTTCGCGAACGTCGCATTCCCGCTCGAGGTCGCGGGCCGCGACCGCGCGGCACGCGAGCGCCGGGTCACGGACCTGCTGGGCCTCGTGGGCCTGCGGGACTGGAGCCGCGCACGGCCGGCAGAGCTCTCTGGCGGCATGCGCCAGCGCGTCGCGATCGCCCGCGCTCTCGCCCTCGAGCCTGCGGTCCTCCTGCTCGACGAGCCGTTCAGCGCGCTCGACGCGCTCACCCGGGAGCGCTTTAACGTGGAGCTCCTCCGGCTCTGGGAGCGGATCGGCGCGACGATCGTGCTCGTGACGCACTCGATCGCCGAGGCAGTCTTCCTCGCCGACCGCGTCCTCGTCCTCTCGCCGAGGCCCGCCCAGCTCGTGGCCGACGTGGTCGTGAACCTGCCGCGTCCCCGCCGGCCAGGGGACCTGGACGCCGCCGCCGTCACCCGGACCGCGGCGGAGATCCGGGCGCACCTCGAGGGCGCGACCGACGATGCGTTCGCGATCGCGACCGGCGACGTCCCGGCGCATCCGCAGCCCGAGCAGGCGATCCCGTGATCACCCGCGACCGGGTGGTACCGCCGCTGTTGGCGCTCGCCGCATTCCTGACCGGCTGGCAGCTGCTCGTGATCGTGGGCAGCTACCCCACCTTCATCCTGCCCGGGCCGATCGTCGTCGGCCAGAAGTTCGTGGCCGCCTGGACCGACGGCACCATGGCGCCCCACGTGGTCACGACGCTCGCCGAAATCGGGCTCGGGTTCGTCGCAGGGGCGGTTGCGGGAATGCTCACCGGCTACGTCCTCGCACGCTCGCGTCTTGCCAACCGGGTCGCATCGCCATACCTCGTGGCGGCCCAGGCGGTGCCCATCCTCGCGCTTGCGCCACTCATGGCGCTCTGGTTCGGGAGCGGGCTCTTCGCGCACGCGGTGATCGTCGCCCTGATCGTCTTCTTCCCGGTCGCGATCAGCACCGTCGTGGCCGTCCAGGGGGTCGATCGACGGCTCCTGGAGATGGCCCGCAGCTACCGGGTCACCCGCGGCCAGCGGCTCCGGATGGTCGAGCTTCCCGCCGCGCTGCCCGGAATCCTGGGTGGGCTCCGGATCGGCGTGACGCTCTCCGTGGTGGGCGCGATCGTCGCGGAATGGACCGGCGGCGAGACGGGCCTGGGCGTCCTCATCAACCTGGCCCGGGGAAGCCTGTTCGACATCCCGCTCCTTTTCGCCACGCTCCTGACCATCGCCCTGATCGGTGTCGCGCTGTACAGCGTGGTCGTGCTGGTGGAACGGCACTACGCGATCCCGGCGGCCTGATCGGGCGCGCCAGGTGGCGGCCGAGGCGGCACGCGAGGCCGTGCTACGCTTCGAGCGCCTTCGGGGCAGGGTGCAATTCCCGACCGGTGGTCCGGCCCTGCGATTGTCGCCGGGCGAGCCCACGAGCGGATCGGCGCGAGCCGGGACGCAGATCCCGGGGCGGCGGAGACGTCGCCCGGCGGGAGCCGACGGTCAGAGTCCGGATGAGAGAAGGCGGGTTGCGAGCGCCGCTGGCGTTCGCGACGCAGAGCGTGCCGCGCCCCGGGCCGTGCTGTTCACGGAGGACCAGGATGCCGGCCAGCCAGACCCGACTTCGTGCAGCGTGCGCGCTGCTGGGAGCCCTTTCCCTCGTGGTCGCTGCGTGCAGCGGCGGTGCCTCGGCAAGCGCGGCGTCCTCCCCCACCCCGGCCGCCTCGGTGAAGCTCGTGGTCGGCCTGGGCTACATCCCGAACGTCCAGTTCGCCCAGTTCTACCTCGCGGACCAGGCCGGCTACTACCGCGACGCGGGCCTCCAGGTCGAGTTCCAGAACAAGATCGACCCGGAGCTCGTGACGCTGGTTGGACAGGGCGCTGTGGACGTCGGGATATCCGACGGCACGAGCGTGATCCCGGCCGTCAGCCAGGGGATCCCGATTCGCTACGTCTTCACGGTCTTCGCCCAGTTCCCGAACGTGGTCTTCTCGAAGGCGACCAGCGGGATCGCGACGGTCGCGGACCTGAAGGGCCGAAAGGTCGGCATTCCCGGCAAGTTCGGCTCCAGCTGGATCCAGCTCCAGGCGCTCGTGGCGGGCGCCGGCCTGTCGACGGCGGACCTGTCGCTCGTGCTCTTCCCCGATTTCGGCCAGCTCGCCGCGCTCGAGAAGGGCGCCGTCGACGCCGCCTCGGGGTTCGCGAACAACGAGCCGATCCGGCTCGAGCTCGGCGGGGAGAAGGCGAGCGTGCTCGCGCTCCCGCCCGCGAACCAGCTGCCGGGCCCCGGCCTGATCGTGAGCACGGCCACCCTGAACGGCCCGAAGAAGGACGCGCTGCGGGCGTTCGTGACCGCGACCCAGCATGCGATGCGCGACATCGAGGCCGATCCGCAGAAGGGCGTCGACGCCGCGATCGCACGGATCCCGGAGCTGGCGACCGACCGGCCCGCCCAGCTCGCGGTCCTCCAGGCGACGATCGCGCTGTGGGAGAGCGACTACACGCGCGCGAACGGCATGGGCGCGGTGGACCCGGCGCTCTGGGAGCGTTCGATCACGTTCATGGCCGGCCTGCCCGACAAGCTCCTCGCGAAGCCGGTCACGGCGGC
>JADGQH010000348.1 GCA_017881985.1 Chloroflexota bacterium
GCGGCGAGCGTCGCCAGGGCCTGGGGCGAGCCGCCGACGTGGACGTAGAGCGCGTGCCACTCGGCGGCCCAGGTGATGAAGTAGAGGCGCGAGCTGCGGACGGGCCCGACCGCCGGTGGATCGCCCTCGCCGAAGATCAGCATGTAGCGCGGAATCCCGCCTTCGGCCGGCGCCTGCCAGACGACGGAAGCCGCGTTGAAGCCCGACTGCGGCCGTGCCTCTGCCTGGTCATCGACCATGACGGCGATCGGATGGCGAGCGGCGAGCGCGGGTGCGACCATCCGCCCGGTCAGCGGAGCGGGTACCAGGACCGGCGCCGGGCTCGGGGACACGCTCGGGGACGGAGCGCCCCCGGGGCTCGCGGACGGGGCGCTCGAGGCCGCCGCGACCGGGCCGGCGGTCGGCGATGCGACAGCGGACGGCGGCACCGCCGGGGATGGCGTGCCTCCATGCGCGGCGGGGTTCAAGGGCCCCGGCCCGGCCAGGGCCGCGGCGGCGATGGCGACCGCCGCCACGACGCTCGTGAGGATCAGGCCGACGGTTCGTCCACGCATGCGGTCGGCAGGATACCCCGCCGGACGGGCGGCCGCCGCAGTAGGCTGGTGGGGACCGGGCGCATTCGGCGCTGCTGGCGCCCGGCGAGGAGAATCCGATGACCGACGAGCCCATCCTCGCACCCGGCGAGATCCCGCCGAGGCGCGGCCGACGCTCTACGCGCGCCGCGGCAGCGTCCGACGCGCCGGCGCCCGCAGCGCCGGAGGCCATCACGATTCCCGCGGCCGAAACCCGGGCTTCCCTCGCCCCGAGGCAGGCCCCGCTCGTCCCGCCGATGCCGGCGGCCGTCGAGTTCGCGCGCGGCGCCGTCGGCGGAATTCGCGCGCAGGATGTCCACGTCCGCAGCGGCGTCGTCGGCGGGATCGCCGGTGACCATGCGTCCGTGGAGATGGGCTTCGTGGGCGGCATCGCGGCGCGCGAAGCGAGCGTCTCCCAGGGCGTGGTCCGGTCGGTCCTCGCGCAGGACGTGCGCATCGAGCAGTCCATCGTCCGGTCGGTCGTGGCGAACCGGGTGCAGGTTGGCCCGACGACGGCAATCGGCTTCGTCCTCGCGCGCCAGGTCGACGGAGACCCAAAGGTCCTCCTCGACTGGCGCGGGGCGCTCGCCCTGGCCGCCGTGTTCGGGGCGCTGGCCGCCATGTTCCGGGTGTCCCGCCACAAGGCGTAACCGTCGGTCTCGCCTGTATACTCAAGAACCCGGTCCGCGCGCGATCATCCGTTCGCCCCGCGCCTGCGCGACCCGACAGGAGGCCGCAGCCGCACGTGATCGATCCCTCTGCCCGAATCCATCCGACCGCGGACCTCGAGCCCGACGTCCGCGTCGGTGCCGGCTCCAGCGTCTGGCACCGGGCCCAGGTCCGCACCGGGGCGCGCATCGGCGCCGAGTGCATCGTCGGGCGCGACGCGTTCATCGACGAGGGAGTCATGATCGGCGACCGCGTCAAGATCCAGAACGCGGCGCTCGTCTACCACGGCGTGAGCGTCGAGGACGGCGTCTTCATCGGCCCGAACGCGATCCTCACCAACGACCGCTTCCCGCGCGCGATCACGCGATCCGGCGAGCTCGCGCGCGCCGACGACTGGACCGTCAGCCCGATCCTGCTGCGGCGGGGATGCTCGATCGGGGCGGGGGCGGTGGTCGTGGCGGGGACGGTGGTCGGCGCGTTCGCCACGGTCGGCGCCGGCGCGGTCGTCACCCGCGACGTGCCCGATCATGCCCTCGTGGCCGGCAACCCGGCCCGGCGCATGGGCTGGGTCTGCTTCTGCGGCCAGCGCCTCCGCGCTGCGGGAGATATGCCGGCGCCCGGCGATCTCGTGGGCGACGCCGCCTGCCCATCCTGCGGGACCCGCTTCCGGATCGACCGGGACTCCTGCGTCGCCCTACCGGAGGAAGCCGTCCTGTGATCCCGATCTCCCGCCCCGACATCGGCCCGGCCGAAGAGGAGGCCGTCCTCGAGGTCCTGCGCTCCGGCATGCTCGCGATGGGGAAGCGGACCGCCGCCTTCGAGGAGGCATGGGCCGCCTACTGCGGCGTCCGGCACGCGATCCTGATGACCAACGGCACCGTTGCCCTCGAGGCGATCCTCCACGCGCTCGGGATCGGCCCCGGCGACGAGGTGATCACGGTCTCCTTCAGCTTCAATGCGACGGTCAGCGCCATCCTCCGTGTCGGCGCGACGCCGGTCTTCGTGGACATCCGCGCGGACGACTTCTGCATCGACCCCGCGCTCGTGGAAGCGGCGATCACGCCGCGCACGAAGGCGATCCTCCCGGTCCACCTCTATGGCCTGATGGCCGACATGGACCCGCTCGTGGAGATCGCGGCGCGCCACGGCCTTCGGATCGTGGAGGACGCGGCCCAGGCGCACGGCGCCACGTACGGCGGGAAGCGGGCCGGCCGGTTCGGCGCCGCCATGTTCAGCCTGTATGCCACGAAGAACCTGATGACGGGTGAGGGCGGCTTCGCGACGACCGACGACGACGAGGTAGCCGATCGCCTGCGCCTCTTCCGCAACCACGGCATGCGGGTCCGCTACCACCACGAGGCGCTCGGCACGAACTTCAAGCC
>JADGQH010000349.1 GCA_017881985.1 Chloroflexota bacterium
TCTTCGCCGCGTGGCGCATCTTCTTCGAGCGAATCGCCGGCCGCGGCACCACGATCCTGCTCTTCGAGGACCTCCAGTGGGCCGACACGGGGCTTCTCGACTTCGTCGGGCACCTCCTGGAATGGTCCAGGAACGTGCCGATCCTGGTCGTGACGCTGGCCCGGCCCGAGCTGTTCGACCGGAGGCCGGACTGGGGGTCGGAGACGCGGAACCTCACGAAGCTGGCGCTCGAGCCGCTCACGGATGGGGCCATGCGCCAGCTGCTCGAGGGCTTCGTGCCGGGCCTGCCCGAGTCCGCGGTCCACGCGATCCTGGCCCGGGCGGACGGAATCCCGCTCTACGCGGTGGAGACCGTTCGGGCGCTCGTCGCCGACGGGCGGCTCGAGCGCGACGGCGACGTCTATCGACCAACCGGTGACCTGGGTGAGCTGACCGTCCCGGACACGCTCCGCTCGCTCATCGCGAGCCGCCTTGACGCGTTGGACCCGGCTGACCGGAGCCTGGTCGCCGACGCGTCCGTCCTGGGCCAGTCGTTCGCGGTCGCGAGTCTCACCGCGGTCAGCGGCGCGGAGGCGGCGGCGCTCGAGCCGCGGCTGCGCGCGCTCGTCCGGCGCGAGCTCTTCGACCTGGAGATCGATCCGCGCAGCCCCGAGCGCGGCCAGTACCGCTTCGTCCAGTCGCTCATTCGCGAGGTCGCCTACGGCACCCTCGCGCGGCGGGAGCGCCGGGCGCGGCACCTCGCGGCCGCCCGGCACTTCGAGGCCCTCGGCGACGACGAGATCGCCGGGCTCCTCGCCTCGCACTACGTCGCGGCCCACGAGGCATCCGCCGACGGTGCCGAGGCCGACGCGGTCGCGATCCAGGCGCGCCTCTCGCTGTCCGCTGCGGCCGAGCGTGCTGCAACGCTCGGGGCGCACGACCAGGCGGTGGCCCATCTCCGGACGGCGGTCCGGATCACGGCGGATCCCGGAGAGCGCGCCGGGCTGCTCACTCGAGCCGGCGCGTCCGCCAACCTGGCAGCGCGCCACGGCGACGCGGAGGCGCTCGCTCGCGAGGCCATGTCCCTTGCCCGCGACGCCGGCGATCCATCGGGCGTGGGCCGGGCCGCGGCCCTTCTCGGCGAGATCCTCATCGATGCCGGGAAGCCCCCGGAGTCGGTCGAGGTCCTCGAGGCGGCGATCGCCGCCTTCCCGGAGAGCGGCGACGGCGAGACCCGCGCCGTCCTGCTGAGCACGCTGTCTCGCGCGTACATGCGCTCGGGCGCCGCGGCCCGTTCGGTCGAGACCGCGGACCGGGCGCTCGGGATCGCCGAGCGGCGCCATCTCGAGCGGATCATCGCCGAGACCTTCAACAACAAGGGGTCGTCGCTTGGGCAGCTCGGCCGCGAGCGCGAGGGGGTCGCGCTGCTCAAGGCCGCCGTGGACGTGGCCCGCGCCGGTGGGTTCGTCGCAGCGGAGATACGGGCGCTCTCGAACCTTGCCACGTCGATGGACGCCGACCCGCGGCTGCGCCGCGAGGTGCTCGACCAGGCGATCGCGCTCGCCCGCCGCGTCGGCGTTCGGTCGATGGCGAGCTGGGCCGCGGTCGAGCGGCTCGTCACGATCTACGACGCCGCTGAAGGCTGGGACGGGGCCCTCGCCGGGGCCGAGGAGGATCTCGCCGACGCCCGCGACCGCACGCTTCTGAGCCCCCTCGACGAGATTCGCAGCCTCGCATGCCAGGGCTTGCTGCGCGTCGCCCGAGGCGAGCCCACCGACGAGGTGATGGTCAGCCTGGAGGCGCTCGCCGAGCTGACCACGGATGCGTTCGGGCCAACAGCCGTGCACACCATGCGCGGCGATCGTGCGCTGCTCCGTGGGTCGCACGCGGAGGCGTGCCGGGAGTTCCTGCTCCTCGCCGAGGAGCCGTATGCCGACTTCCTCCTCCAGCGCGCGATGCGGGCGGCGCTGTGGGGCGGCGACATCGCGACCGCCCGCGAGATCGCCGACCGCCTCGAGGCCCTTCCCAGCCCGGCGTCGAACACCAGCGCTGCACGGGTCGCGGCCCGGGCCGGGATTGCCGCCCTCGAAGGCCGTCCCGACGAGGCGCTGGAGGGCTACCGCGATGCCCTGTCCCGCCATCGAGCCATGGGCCGTGCGTTCGAAGTCGCGTGTACCGACCTCGACCTGGTCGTGCTCATTCGCGGCAACGAACCGGCCACGCGCGAGGCGGCGACCGAAGCCCGGCCGATCTTCGAGCGGGTGGGGGCGCGCCCGTATCTCGAGCGGCTCGAGGCGGCCACCGCCCCGCCGGCCCAGTCGCTTCCCGGCATCCGCGCCTGAGCCACGCGCGGCCGGGTCACGCGCGCCCGGGCCACCGGCCGGCGACGATTCCGGGGCACCTGCCGCGTTCCGGTGGGCGCGCCACCGCGACCCTGCCGCTCCGGCGGGCACAGCTGGAGTAGCTCGTCGCCATCGAGGGCGTCTGGCGCGGTCTCGCCCCGGGGTCGTCCCGCGCCGACTCCAAACCCCGCAGATGGGTTATGGACGCCGATCCGCAGCGAGCGGACGATCCACGTCACGGCCCCGTGCCGGTATTGGGGGGAAATGGATGGCCCGACGGGGCGTTGCGAATGTCCATGGC
>JADGQH010000019.1 GCA_017881985.1 Chloroflexota bacterium
CCTACAAGGCAGAATGTCGGCCGAGGCGCCAGCGCCGTGAAGATCGGGCGGCCGACATGGTTCGACGATGAGCCCAAAGACAGCCGGGACACCCTCGGAGTGCCGCTGGGCGGGCTATCCATCCGGGGCCCTCACGCGCGAGCCGGGACCTCGCCGACCTTCGCCCCGATCCGGTCGAGCAGCGACCTCCACGAGGCAACGAACGCGTCGGCACCCTTCACCTGGAGCTCGTGCCCGACCGCCTCCACGTCGATCCCGGCCGCCGTGAAACGTGCCAGAAGCACGGCTGCCACAGCAGGGTCGGCGTCGAGCGGACTCCCCACAACGCCGTGGTCAGCGAAGGCAAGGAGCGTGTCCTCCGGCATCGTGTTGACAGTGTGTGGCGCCGCCAGGCCGGAGACGTAGAGGGTGTCGGACGCAGTGGGATCTTTGGTGCCGGTGCTTGCGAACAGGAGCCGCTGTGGGCGGGCCCCCTCGTTCGCCAACCGCTGCCAGCGATCCGTGGAGAAGAACCGGCGGTACTCGACGTAGGCCTGGCGCCCCACGGTGAGGCCCAGCGCGTTCCGGAGGTCGTCCGGCACCCTGCCGGCGACCGCGCCGTCCAAGCGGCTGATGAACACAGATGCCACCGAACCAACAAACGCCGGCAGCCCCTCCTCCACGCGCCGCTCGATGCCCCGCGTGTAGGCCTCCATGCAGGCGAGGTACTGCGCCGGTGAGAACAGCAGCGTCACGTTGACGGGGACGCCCGCGAAGATGGTGTCCTCGATCGCCGTGAGACCCTCGGGCGTGCCGGGGATCTTGATGAACAGGTTGGACCTGCCGCCCAGGCCGTGGAGCCGGAGGGCCTCCGCGTGGGTCGCCTCGGCATCGTGCGCGAGGAGGGGTGAGACCTCGAGCGAGACGTAGCCGTCGACACCACCCGTGCGGGCGTGGATCGGGGCGAACAGATCGGCCGCCCTTCGGAGGTCGGCAAGCGCGAGGTCGAAGAAGATCGCCTCGTGCGACTGGCCCCTGGCGGCGCCGTCTCGAACGTCGATGTCGTAGGCGCCGGTGCCACCGATCGCCTTGTCGTAGATCGTCGGGTTCGAGGTCAGACCCGTGACCGAAAGGTCGGCGATGTAGCGCGCGAGCGTGCCGGTATCGAGCAGGTCGCGGGTGATGTTGTCGAGCCAGAGACTCTGGCCCAGGCCGTGGAGCTGCGCCGGGGCGTTCATCGGATCTCCTGATCTGTCGTAAACATCGGGCCGAATTGCGCGGCTCGTGACCGTCGGCGCATTGTCGGCCGCCGCGCCCGGCGGGCTCGCCTCAATTCCCCCGCGATTTCACGCGTTCATGGCCTGCTCCCGCTGCAGTCCGGGTCTCGATGGCGTCCTCCCCCGCTTTCGCAAACCAGCGTATACGGGTTTCAGTGTTTCCAAACCCGGCTGCCAAAGCACCGGTCGGGTCGACGTAGCCAGGCCGGCCCGCCGTCCTCAACTCCTGGTGGGCGGCAACCACGCAGGTACCCTCCCAGAAAGCCCCGCGCGCCCGGAGCGACAGGGGCTCGCCGCCCGCGGTCGGACTCAATGGCGTCATCCGCTTCGTGTTGTGATCCGTCCCGGCGACGAGGACAATCCCGGCCCCTCGCAGGGCGAGGACGTAGCGGTCCACGATCTCGGGCCGGTTGCGGGACGGGAATAGCTCGGCACAGTAGAGACGCCGGTCCAGCATGCGTTCGACAAGCGCCTCCGGCGGATCCTCGAACTCGCTGATCGACGAGGCGGCATCAGCGAAGATCGGGTAGCAGGGGATGCCGCCGAGGTCGAGGACGAGCCGGTATGCCTGCTCGAATGTCAGCTCCGATTCGGGCACAAAAGCCGGCTTGCCGAACTTGAGGAGGCGCGAGCGAAGCGCCTCCTGCACGGCGACCACGTCGGCGGCATCGACCGCCGGCTGACGGCCCCACAGGCGATCGAGCACCGTCGGGCGATCATGCTCGGGAACGGACGAGAAGAGCAGCTCCTGGAACGCCTCGGCAAGATGCCGCTCCTGGAGGGCGATCCACGCCTCGGGCACGCCGGATCGCCGGGCCACCGTCGCCTTGATCTGCGTGTATGACGGCCCGCCCGCGACGCCCGCCTCAGTGAAGTGCTGGGCGAGGCGCTCGGCCATCGTGCGCATGCGGAGCGCATTGGCGTCTCGCATCGTCGCGATCAGGCAGGCGGCCGACTCGGTGGGTGGGTCGAAGTTGGTCAGCCCCTTTCCACAGAGGTTGAACTGGCCCGGATTCGACGGGTCATTGATGCGGATCCCATACAGGTCCTCGGCAACCGTATGGAACTCGCTGCCGAACAGGGGCACCATGCCTGCCGACGCTGCCGCAGCCTCGAAGCGGCGGTAGATCCGAAAGTCGTAGTAGTTCGAGGTCCCCAGGACTCGGATGCCCTCTGCGACCGCGAGGCCGACCGCTTCCTCCGGGCTCGCAAATGCCGAGAAGTTGGGTGGCACGTGCACGTGCGTGTTTACCCGCAGGGCCGTCCCGCCTTGGTTCGCCTCGTTGCCTCCAAACGAACCGGCCACCACGCCGCCTGCAATGGCTTCGCCCGTCACCGACTCCGGGCGCGACTCGGCCCCCGGTTCCTGGCGGGACTCCTCGTTCGCCAACGGTCACCTCGGTTGCGAAGGTCATACAGCGGTGTTGTTCCGGTGGGGTACGAGAACTCGATCAGGCAGCCCGCCGACGTGGTGCAGGGTTGAACATCGCCCCGCATGACAGTATCGCCGCCATGCTTGCTTCGCTCCTCTACCTGGTGCGTCGTCGACTCCTGAGCCTTGTGGCACCAAACCGACGCCCGCATCGGGGTCTGGAGCTCGAGGTACCCGAGCGTCTCGCTCCCGTCGACGAGGCCGACCGTGTGCCCGACATCGAACGGCGAAATCTCCTCGGAGGGCTCGTGCACGAGTAAAGGAGGGCGGCATGATCGAGTCTTCGTACCCGACGGGGCGTCGGCACGTAACGTGATGGCAGTCGGGCGGCGGAAGCTACCATCGAGCCGTGCGCGTCTATCTCGAGACTGAGCGGATGATCCTTCGACGGTTCACGCCCGCCGACGTGGACCTGGTCACCGCGCTCGACGCCGACCCGGCGGTCATGCGCTACATCAATGGGGGCCGGCCGACGCCGCGGGACGAGATCCGCGACGATTACCTGCCGTGGTGGCTCGCCTACTACGAGCGGGGTGACCGGTACGGGTTCTGGGCGGCGATCGAGAAGGGGACCGGCGCGTTCCTCGGCTGGTTCCATCTGCGGCCCACGCCGGAGGACCCGGACGACGACCCGGAGCTGGGCTACCGGCTGCATGCCGCCGCGTGGGGGCGGGGGTATGCGACCGAGGGCAGCCGGGCCCTTATCCACAAGGCCTTCTCGGGGCTGGGCGCTCGTCGGGTACATGCCACGACGATGGTGGCGAACGTCGGTTCGTGGCGGGTCATGGAGAAATCCGGGCTGCGTCGCGTCCGGACGTTCCGGCAGGCATGGCCGGACAGGATCGAGGGCGAGGAGCACGGCGACGTCGAGTACGCGCTGACACGCGACGAGTGGGAGGCGGAGCAAGACCCGCTGTCCTGACGCTCAGCCGGCTCCATTCGTGTGTTTGGGCAGTCGGTGGGCAGGACCCTACTTCGCCTTTTCGATTGCCCTTTCGACTTCCCTTGCGCCTCGGGCATAGAGCTTCTCTTCATCCGGAGCCAGCTGGTAGAGGAGTCGCAGGAACTGTCCCGCGTGACGGAGTTCTTCACCGGCGATGTCCATGAGCACCGCGATGGCGAGCTTGTCGTCAGTTGACTCGGCAAGCTGCACATACAGTTGATTCGCTTCGTACTCCGAGGCGACCATGAACCGGATTGCCCGGATGAGCTCCTGATCCGTGAGCTTCCTGTCGCTCGCCAGTCCCGAAAATGGCGACGCAAAACTCGGCATCACTGCTCTCCTTCTTTGCTTTGACGTGTCGCCACCCGCATGCAGCCGCAGGTCAGGCACATGTCGTTCCAACTCGATTCTCGGATCCTGAATCGTTCGGATCCTGGCTCAGTCGCCCTCCGTTCGCTGCGGGCCGGCCGCACATGGCGGCGCAACCGGAGCAAAACCCCGTCCGGGCGGGTCGCCCTTCGGTAGCGGCACCACCCGGCTCAACGGCTCGGCCGACCTGGTCGAGCCTCAGGTGGTGCGCGACGGTCTCGGCGAGGGCGTGGGGACGCCGCGCCGGCGGGAGCCCGATACGAGCAGGCCCAGCCCGATCCCAAGCATCCAGACGTCCTTGCTGACGGCGATGCCGGTCCGGCTCGGCCAGATCGAACCCGGCTCGTGCATCGTCGGCGTCCGTGCGTACATCGCCACGAGACCGCCGGAGAACACGGTCAGGGCGGTCCCGGCAACGCTGCTCGGGATCGTCGGAGCGAGCAGGAGTGTCCCGGTAACGAGCTCGCCAGCGGCGAGCATCCGCAGGAACCGCACCGGCGGGATCGGCTTCAGGAACGGGAAGGCATTGGCAGCCATGCCATGCAGTCCCTCGGCCTGCTCTGCGGAACCGCGCCATTTCTCCAGCCCCGAGTGCGCGATGTATGCGCCGGTGGCCAGACGAACAGGAATGTCGCGGGCAGCGAAGCGGAGTCGCATCAGGGCAAAGGCCTCGCGGGTAGTGTCGTTTCTGCGGGCCGGCCAACACCGGTTGCGCATCCGAGTGTGCAGTCAGCACGCGACGGAGTCATGAAGGTTCGTCATGTCCTCGGGGCACCGCGACCGGGGCACATGGCAGCATCGGTCCTCATCGGCGATGGCCGCCGGTCGGGGGGCGTGGGTCCATCTCGGAACAGACGGGGCGGCCCCCGCGCGTGGTACCAACGGCGTGTCCGCACCTGCCGATTGACCCCTGTGACCGGCCCTACCGGGCACGCACGATGACCATCGACGTTCCCGCTGCTCGGCCCTGGTGACAGCTGCCTCCGGGAGGTGGCCAATCCGCGGCGATCCGTGGTCGTGATCGCCGTCTCCGCCGGGCAGGTGACCCACGCGGACGCCGACGCACTGGTCGGGCAGATCCCGGTTGCCGAGGTGACCGACCCCGGCGGCGCGGATGGCAGGGAGAGCAGGGACATGAACCTGGAACACGCCCCGTCGAACCGTCGATCGCCGGGGAGAGGCTTCGCAGCAGCGATTGCCTCGATCGCGCTGCTCATCGCAGCCTGCGGACAGGCTGCCGCCCCGTCGGGCGCCCCTGCCTCTCCGTCGGTCAGCAGCGCTCCCTCGCCAACCCAGGCCAGCGTCGCGAACAGCCTCGCGACCGTGACCCTGCCGGATTCGGCTCACGTCCTGGCGACCAAGACATACGGCGTCGTCCCGGTCAACCAGATCGTCGTCGTCTTCGCCGCCGGCCAGACCAAGGCGGCCGCCGATGCGCTCGCCACGGCCCTCGGTGGTCGCGTGGTCGGTCAACTGGACTTCGTCAACGCCTACCAGATCGAGACCGCCGGCACGACCGAGGCCGATCTGACCGCGGCCCTCGCCACGGCGACCGCGACGCACGGCGTGAGCCTGGTCGCCCCGAACCAGACGGTGGAGTTCAACGCCGCCCCCGGGGAGATCTGGGGCACCCGAATCAGCCCCCTGACGGATCCTGTCTACGCTGGCGAGCGCGGCGGCGATTACGCCCTGATTGGCGTGCAAACGGCCTGGGATTACCTTCGCGGTTCCGGCATGGACCTCGGGCCGGTCCAAGTGGGCGTGGTGGATAACGGCTTCTGGGGCGGTTCAACCGAATTCAACGGCGGGACGCGGGTCGAGTTCACGGACCCCAGCGCCAAGCTGGCGACGCCCGCCCTGGAAAGGAATGCGGACGGCAGCCGCAGCCCCGATCCCTCGGGGGGTCACGGTAGTGGCGTCAACGTCCTCATTGGCGGCACACCCCCGAGCAGTGGCGGGCCGGCCGGGGTGGCATCGGTGCTGAGTGACAACCTGACGATTTCCAACACGAACCTCTGGGCGGACCAGTACGGGACCACCTACACCGCGGCGGAGCCCAACCCGGCCGACCCGACCATCATCGAAGACCCGAATGATCCCGGCAAGAGCTACCAGTTTGCCGACCTCGTGGCCATCATGAGTCAGGTCAATGCGGGCTCGACGATCATCAACATGTCGTGGGGGCCGTCCGACTACACCAAGGTGAACCCGTCGGTCCCGAAGCTCTACCGGGCCTTTTACGAACGCATGCTCCAGGACCATCCGAACGTCCTGTTCGTGGCCACGGCAGGGAACGATGGGCGTTCCATGAGCGGCTCTCAGCGTTACCCGGGCGGCTTCAACCTGCCCAACGTGGTGACGGTCGGTAACGTCAATAACGACGGGACCATCAACGAGTCGAGCAATACCGCTGGGCCCGACTTTGAGGTTTCCCTCTTTGCCCCCGGCGACAAGGCCGTGCGCGGTTACGACCCGGTGACCGGGGAGATCAAGGACAGCTACGGCGGCACCAGCATGGCCACGCCCCAGGTGACGGCGACGGCGGCCCTGCTGCGGTCGCTGGACAAGGATCTCACCGCCGCGCAGATCAAGGACATCATCACCAAGACGGCCGTCAACAAGGATGGCACGATGGTCTTGGCCGTGGACGAAGCGGTCCGGGCGGTCATCAATTTGAACCGGGACGCGGCGGGGCTACCACCCCTGAGCAAGGAGGAATTGCTCGGAGGTGGCGTCGTGGATGCGGTTGCCGTCCCGGTGGTCGGGACCCCGGGCGCCTATACGGTCCGGGGCATCACGAAGGCGGCCGGGGCGCGGGGCGTCGACCTCAATATCAGCGTCGCCGACGGCGAGGTGACCAGTGGGGAAGAGCCCACCCATCTCGACGCCGCCGGCGAGGCCACCTGGACGGTAACACTCGATCCGCCCGACGCCGGCAAGATCACCGTGTCCAGGCTCGATAACCAGGCGGGTAGCCTGATCAGCATCGAGAACATCGATGTCAACGGCAACTGGGCCGGGACCTTCACCCTCACGGACATCACCGTCGATGAGGCTGCCCAGGCCGAGGCCAAGGACCAGGGCTGCGATCTCTCGATCCTTGAGGCCCTGAAGGGTCAGGCTCTGCCGATGACCCTCGAGCTCAACGTCGATCAGGGCCAGACCGGCACCTCGACCTACGAGATCGACACGTCTTCGATCAAGGGGGCCGATGGCAAATCGACGACCCCGACCCCGCAGGAGGCCCCGGTCACCTACAAGGGTAGCCTGCTCACCTTCCAGTTGGCCGCGACGAGCGGGGCGGTGACGAAGATGACGGGCGTGGTGAGCCAGAGCGGCGGTGCCGCGACCATCAACGGCACGATCTCCATCAATGGCAAGGGCTACGCGGCCAAGGCCGTGTGGACGGTCACGAAGTCGGGCGTCTAGACAGCCTCCGGCCATGCATCCCGTCCTTGCCCAGCTCTCGGTTGGCGGCACGACCCTGACGCTCTATGCGTACGGGACCTTCCTGCTGCTGGCCGCCTGCGCCGCGGGCTTCTTCTTCGTCCGCGGCGCAGGAACGCTCGGACTGGCACCGAGACGGGTGCTGCCGCTGTTCCTCGTGACCACCATGGCCGGCCTCGCGGGGGCACGCCTGCTCGACGCGGCCATGAACCCGTCCTGGTACCTCGCCGATCCGGCCCGCCTCGTGTCCACCGATCTCCACGGATTCGCCCTCTACGGCGGGCTTGCTGCCGCGATGGCGGTCACCGTGGCCTGGTCTCGCCGCAGCGGCTGCTCCCTGCCGCGCCTCGCGGACGCCACGGTCCCCGCGGTCGCGGCCGGGATCGCGCTCCTGCGCGTCGGGTGCTTCCTCAACGGCTGCTGCGCAGGGGTGGCCACGAACCTGCCGTGGGGGGTGGTATTCCCGTCCAACGCCGTCGGCTTCGAACGCGACCTGCTCGACGGGCAGATCCCCCTCTTCGGCGCGCTGACCTCGCCGACGGCCGTTCACCCGACGCAGCTCTACGAGCTCGCCGCCGTCGTGCTCATCGCCCTCGTCGCGCGCACGGTTGGGCGTTCCGGCGCGGCGCCCGGCGTCCCTGCCCTCGTCTTCGCGGCCGGCTTCCTGGTCTTCCGGGCGGCAAACCAGGCGCTCCGGCCCAGCTCGACGGGCGCGCTGCTCCCGACCGCCGCGCTCGTCGCGATCTACCTCGCGGCCGGCGTCGCGACTTCCCTGCTGCTGGTGCGCGTTCGGCTGTCGGAATCCGGCCCCAGCCCGCTGCCGGCGAGCTGAAGCAGCCGGCGCCGCTGACCAGACGACCGCGGTCCCCTCGTCCGCGGGACGCCCGGTCGCCACGGTTGGCATCGGGGGGACGAGCATCACGGCGATGACGGCCGGCACGACGACCGCTGCGTCCTCGACGGCGAAGACGGGATCCTGACGCCCCGGTAGGCGTGATCGCGTTTCAGGCGGCCTCTCAGGCCGAGGCACCCGGCCCCACGAGGCGCCCGATTGCCCTCGCACAATCGCGCTCTTGCCACTGGCAATCGGCCCGGTGTCACGATCACCATGCGTTCACTATGAAGCACGGCCAAGGGACCCGCAGTCGACGCAAACCGGGGTCCCTCCCGATGAAGGCGGTCCGGCGGTCGAGGCAAGACCCGACCACCGGACCCGTTCCAGGTGACGTTCATCACTCGCAACCGGGTGGCGGCGGCCGCCATGCTCGAACACATGAAGCACGGTGGTCGGAAGCTCGTGACGATTGCGGTCACGATTGTCGTGCTAGCCGGGTGCGCCGGCGGTGGGGGCTCGTTCGCGGCCGCTTCGCCTGCAGCTCCGTCGGCGCTGGCAACGTCAACCGCGACCGCCCCGCCCCCGAGCCCGGCGGCGAAGCCATCCGTCTCGGCCTGGCCGACTGCGACGCCTGCGGCGACCGACATCCACGCCCTGCTCGACGACGAGCGCACGACGTATGGCGCGCTGGGCGCGCTCGCCGTTGTACGCGTCGGCGACGAGCGCTGGGCAGCTACGAGCGGCACGGCGGACCGCGCCGGGACGCCGCTCGCCGACACAACCCGCTTCCGGATCGCGAGCATCACGAAGCCGATCGTGGCGACCCTCGTGCTCGAGCAGGTTGCCAAGGGCACGCTCTCGCTCGACGGCGTCGTGGGCAAGGTGCTGCCGGGCGTGGTCCGCGCCACGCCCCCGGTCACGGTCCGCCAGCTCCTGAACCACACCAGCGGCATCTTCGACGAGAGCAACGACGGCGATCCGATCGCCGACGTCGAGAAGCTGAAGGACCCGACCCTGCGGGACGAGGCGCGGGCGCTGGTGAAGCGCTACGTCGCCGGTGAGCGCGTGATCGCCTCGGACCGGGTCTTCGTCGCGCTCTCCGAAGCGCACGATCGGTACTTCGCACCGGGAACCGGGTACCACTACAGCAACACCAACTACCAGCTTGCGGCGATGATCCTCGAGAAGACGACCGGCCGTCCGCTGTCCGACCTCCTTGAAGCCAGCATCGTCCAACCCCTGGGACTCATTCACACGACGATCGCGCCGCCTGACACGAAATCGCCCGAGCTGCGTGGCTACGGCACGAGCCTGACCGATGGCTCCCTGGTCGACATCACCGACGACCTGACCTTCTTCGGCAACGGCGGCAACGGGGGTGTCATCTCCACCGCGGATGAGCTCCTCACGATCATGCAAGGGATCGGCTCGGGCCGATTCCTCCCCGCCGCGCTCGTCGCCGACATGAAGACGCCCGAGAGGGAGTCGTACGGCTTGGGCCTCGCGACGTACACCCTGACCTGCGGCACGTTCTACGGGCACGAGGGCGGGGTCAACGGGACGGCCTCGATCGCGCTCGTCTCGCCCGACGGCGACGCCGGCGTGGTCATCGCGCTGAACCTCCGGAGCGGGGCCGATCCGCGCCTGCCGGCCCTCGCCGACCGGATGCTCTGCCCGCACCTATAGGTTCAAGACGACCCCGACGACTCGGACCGTCCGCGGATTCTGCACGGGAATCGGCGTCGGACTATTCGTCGTCCAGCCCCGTGCCCGTCTCGAGGCTCCATTCAACTCGGATCGAAGCCAGCCACACGAGATTGCTTCCACTGGCATTCCGTGTGACACCCAGCCCGGTCTGAGACGGAATCGACACCGTCCTCGCTGAAGGCAGCAGGGCCTGCCTACACGAGGCCAAGCTCGCGGGCGCGCACGAGCGCGTGCGTTCGGTTTCGGGCGCCGAGCTTCGATCGCACGTGGGCCGCGTGCCACTTTGCCGTGGTGAGTGACACGACGAGGGCCTCTGCGATGGCGGCGTCTCCCAGGCCAGCAGCCATCAGGTGCAGGACCTCGAGCTCGCGAGCGGTCAGGGCTTCTACCAGATCGCCGCGCTCGTCCCTCCACGGGGATGTGCCATGGGTGCGGTTGACCACGGTCCGCCCTGCAGCGTCTGACCCGACCGCGGCGAGGACTTCGTCCATGAATGCCGGAGCGATGCGCCGGACCGCAGGCAACAGGCGGGCGATGGCGCGCCCGTCGTCGACCACCCGGCGAACGTAACCCTCCGGAGCTGCCAGCCGGATTGCCCCCTCGAGAGCGAGCTGCGCGGCGCCTCGCCTGCCCTCCTGTTCGGCGAGGACCGCCTCGAGCAGCCCGATCGACACGAGATCGGCGACGTCGCCGGCCTGTTCCGCCAGTGTTCGGGCGCTTCGCAGGTGCCGAGCAGCCTGGGCGGACCGCCGCTGCGCCAGCCGGACTCGAGCGAGGGTCAACTCGGCCGGCAGGCCCGGCCAACCTGCAGGGACGCGTCCCTGGACCCCATCGGCCCAGTCCGATGCCACCGCCGCGTCGCCGGCGAATACGTGCAGGCGCGCTTCGATCTCAGCCAGACCGTCCTCGATCCTCGGCGGCAGCGGCACCGTGCCTTCCCGCCGGATGGTGCCGATCGCATCGAACGCGCCGGCAATATCGCCCGTCGCGAGCCGCGCGAGGGCGAGGTCTGCGACAGCAGTCCCAATGGCCGGACGCATCTGACCGAAGGAGCCGACCGCCTCCCAGGCTCGATCGAGCTCGTATCGTGCTCCTGCCAGGTCATTCGCCTCGTAGAGCAGCATTCCCAGGCGATAGGCGGCGTAGGCCAGGCCTCCGCGCACCTGCCCGCGAGCTCCGCTGTATGCGCTGAGGACGCGACGGCACCAGGTTTCCGCCTCGCGACGGTGTCCCGTCAGATTCAGTGCCAGAGCGAGTTGGGTGAGGGCCAGGACGGCGGGGATCGGCCGGCCGGCGGCGAGGTTCACTTCCAGCTCCGTCCGCAACATCGCCGCCGAGGCTTCCAGCTCCCCTTTCGCGAGCAGCGCGGTGCCCAACGCGCGAAGTGCGAAGGGCCGGAACTCGTCATCCTGCTCGAGCAGCCCCAGGGCGGCACGTGCCATCGCCGCGGCCTGGGGGTCACCGAGCTGCGCTCGCAGTGTTGCGTGGATCGCGCCGAGGTTTCCTGACTGGCGGCCGCCCTCCGCGAGTCTTGCCTGGCTCTCGGCACAGATTGTCGCGGCGTCCCCGAGCCGTCCGATCAGGAGCAGCGAGGCCGCGACCCGGGCCGACAGATCGGGGATCTCTCGGACGCGCTCGGCCGGCAGCGCGTCCGTCCAGCGCAGCAGCGTGACGAACTCGCCCACTTCGAAGGTTGCGCGGGAGGCCGCTTCGACGAGCCGAAGGGCATGGTCGGTCGAACCCGCTTGAAGCGCCTGGTCGATCGCCTCGCCGGTCAGGCCTGCCCGCTCGAGCCAGACGGCGGCCCGCTCATGCAGCTCCCGGCGCTCCCGATCGTCGACGAGCGTGCGCAGGTAGTCGGCGAAGAGATGATGGAAGCGGTACCAGCGACGTTCCAGATCGAGCGGTACGAGGAAGAGGTTGAGGCGTTCGGCCCGATCAAGCAGCCGTGCGCTGTCGTCGCGTCCGGTCACTGCTCGGCACAGGTCTGCGGTGAAGCGCTCCGCGACTGAGATGCGGACGAGGAACTGGCGAAGGTCGGCTTCGAGGCTTTCGAGGGTCTCGGAACCAAGGTAATCAAGCACGAAGCGCTGGCTCCCGGCAAACGCATCCACGAGTGCCTCGGTGTCCGGTCGGTTGCGGAGCGAGATGGCCGCCAGCTGCACGCCGGCGATCCAACCCTCGGTGCGCTCCACCAGGCGGGCGATGTGCAGGCCGTCCATCCGGAGGTCCAAGCCTTCGGAGAGGTAGGCCGCCGTCTCCTTGTCGGTGAAGCGCAGGTCCGCCGCCCGGAGCTCGGCCAGCTTCCGATGCGCGCGCAGTCGCGGGAGCGGGAACGGCGGGTCTTCGCGCGTCAGCACGATGAGGTGCACGAAGGGCGGCCCCTGGGCGACCAGCAGGCGCAACACGGCATGCACGGGCTCGGCTGAGATGACGTGGTAGTCGTCGAGCACGAGCGCGAGCGGATCGTCGGCTTGGGCGAGCGCGTCGATGAGGAGCGCAGCGATTTCGGCGGGATCGGTCGCTCCGACGAGCGACCGTGCGGCAATGACGATGCCCGGCCGCAGGGGAGCAAGGGCGCCGACAAGGTACCGCAGGAAGCGCACCGGGTCGTTGTCGGCGGGGTCGAGCGAGAGCCAGGCGTGCGGCGTGTGGCTCGAGGCCAGCCAGCCGGCGACCGCAATGGTCTTGCCGTATCCGGGAGGAGCGGAGACGAGCGTCAGCCGAACGTCGGCGTCGAGGGTCCGCGCGAGTTGCGCGTGGAGACGGGGGCGGTCGAGCTGGGCGGCGATGGCGATGGGCGAACGGAGCTTCGTGGCGATGAGCGGCGGGCCTGGGCTGGCCAATCGGTCTGCGTCTCCGCCCGATCTCACCTCGGGGCTCCTGTCGGGGATGACCATGATTCACTGGAGCATACGGAGTAGCCGCCTGGTCCGGCGGGCGAACGGCGCGAGCCGGCGCGCGTCGAAGGGACTCGGCCGTCGACGGCCGGTCGACCTCCTGGCGCCCATCCCCCACCAACCCGAGCCCATCCCCGATGCCCATCCTTTCGAGGGGCGCCCGGCCCACGGCGTGCCCCGAACATGGCGGCATGAACCGCTACGAGATCCGGGTCGTTGGGCACCTCGATGCACGCTGGGCGCGAGCCCTGGGTGCAGAGAACCTCCGCCTGCTCGCGGAAGGCGACTCCGTCCTCATCGTTTCGGCCGTCGATCGGGCGGCCATCTACGGCCTGCTCGCGCGGGTGCGCGACGCCGGCCTCGAGCTCGTCGGCATCACCCGTCTGCCGCAGACGGACAGCGATCAAGCGGCGACGAAAGGGAGAAACCTCGAATGAACGCACGTGTTTCCGATGCACACCTCTCAGATCGGCGGTCCGGGGGCGCCACGCTCGCCGCACTCATCCGCCGCCACCCGATGATCGCCTTCTTCACGCTGGCGTACGGTATCTCCTGGGCCATGCTGCTGACCCTCCATGGGCTGCTTGGGCTGCCGGCGGCTCTCGTGATCCTGCTGCAGACGCTCGGCCCGACGGTCGCCGCGCTGGTCACGGTCGGTGTCCTCGAAGGACCCGCTGGACGGCGCCGACTGCTCGCGAGGGTCCGATTCTGGCGCGTCGCCCGCCGGTGGTATCTGTTCGCCCTGGCCGGCATCCCGGCGGTTTGCGTCGTGGCTGCGCTTGTCCTCCCGGGTGCGTTCGTCGGCCTGGGCGATCAATCGGCCGTGAAGCTGGGCATCGAGTTCCTCGCCTTCGTGGTCGTGGGCTTCGTGAGCGGGCCGCTGTTGGAGGAGCCGGGCTGGCGTGGTTTCGCCCTGCCTCACCTTCAGGCTCAGATGGGTGCCCTGCGCGGAACGTTGGTGCTCGGCGCGCTGTGGGCGGCCTGGCATCTGCCCCAGTACCTTGTGCCGGAGTGGGCCAATGAGAACGGCGGTCTGAACCCAACGCTCGTCGCGACGTTCCTTCTCATGGTCGTCGCGATCGCTCCGGTCATGACCTGGCTGTTCAACCGCACCAGAGGCAGCCTCTTCCTCGTCATGCTGGCCCATTCGAGCATCAACGCCTCGCTGGCCGTCTTCGCCGTGACGGCCTCGGCCCTCAACGTGGGCTTGCTGGCCCTTGGTTCCCTCTCTGTCATGCTGATCGTGGTGACCCGCGGCCGCCTCGGCTACGTTTCGTCGGAGGACCTCGCCTGACCACCGATACCGCATGCCGACCCGCAGTGGGGCGCGGCCTGGCGAGCAGGGGGCCAGGCTGCGACGCGAATCCCGCGCGCCTATGCCAACGCGTCCTCGATGAAGGCCCGTGCGTCGTGGGAGAGCTCGGCCATCTTCTCGCCGTTGGCCTCGATCAGCCCAAGAAGCTGCTGCGCCTCGCTCGCGTGCTCGAGCCCGATCGCGATGCCCAGCGAGAGCCAGAAGTTGGCCACTTCGACCGCGTGCGGCTGGGCGTTCTCGGGAAATCCGTCGAACAGCTCGGCCATGGCGCGATTCACGGCACGTCCGTAGTGCTGCGAACCGGAGTCGATCGTCACGCGGTTCCTCCTGCCCTGCTACGCGTGTTCGCGCGCCTGGAGTCGATGCCGGGTGGTGACCTCGACGCGACCGCGTTCGTCGATCGCCGGGTGCTCGACGAGGGCGATCAGGCGGCTGGTCATGAAGCGGCCCGTGCGGACCGGCTGACCGGTCCGCGTCACCTCGCGCACCTCCACCACCCCGCGGGAAGTGACGACCTCGATCCGACGACCGGCCCGGGTCGCGACGATCTCGAACGTCTGGACGCCCTGCCCGGTGTCGACCATCGCCTCGACTCGATCACCTTTCACGCGGCCAACAATACTCCGGAGATCAGCCCGGACGCGATCGGTCGATCGTTGATGACGGCGGGTCCGCGGGCGCAGTTCGTGTTGACGTCGGCCGCGATTGATCCCGCTCAGGTTTTGCCCGGAGTTCTCTGACCAGGTACACCGTCACCGCCCATCCCAGGCTCGATGGTCGTGGCTCGAACCTGGCTCGTGCAGCAACCGAAGAACCGTTTGGGCTCGCCGCTCGTCTGGAAGCCTGTGATGCAAGACTTGGTTTTCAGCCGCACGACACGGAGATCGGAGGGCTTTCTGGGCGATCCGATCGGTGCCACGACCGAGGAGCGCTTCCTGCGCCTCGCCGGGAGCGAGCTGGACCGCGCCTACCGACTTGCGGGTTTCCTGCTTGGTGACGCGCATGAGGCCGAGGACGCGACCCAGGAGGCGCTGATCCGGGCGTGGCGATCGGTCGGCTCGCTCCGGGATCCAGAGGGCTTCCGTCCATGGTTCGACCGGATCCTCGTCAACCTCTGCCGCGATCGACTCCGACGGCGGCGTCGGATCCGTTTCATCCCGCTCGATGGGACCGACGCACTCGCGCACACCCGCGATCCGTTCGGCGAGATCCTCGATCGGGACGAGGCGCTCGGGTTGCTGGATCTGCTCCAGCCGGACGAGCGGATCGTCGTGGTCCTCCACTACTGGGCGGACCTCACCCTCCTGGCGATCGCCCAGCGAGTCGGTTGGCCGATCGGGACGGTGAAGTCGCGCCTGCACCGGGCACTCGACACGATGGCGACGTCGTTCGGCGGGCGAGGAGGACGACGATGAACGAGACACCGTCGGGGCCGGGTCGGCCGATCGATCATCATCCGCCGGCAGACCAGGGCCTGCTCGGAGGCGACGGCTCCGTCGACCGCGAGGAGCTCGATCGCCGACTCCGGCGTGCGTTCTCCGATGCCCGCCCGCCCGGTGCGCCCGAGACGCTTCGGGCCAGTCTCGGGCACCTGCCCTCGATGGCCGGCCGGCCGCGGCTCATTGCGCGGTGGGAGGCCGCTCGCGGACTGGGGAGTGCGGCCGTCGTGATCATCGCGGTGGCGCTCGTTGGCGCTGTGGTCGTGAGTCGGCTCCCGGGTCCCGCGGGTTCGACGCCTCCGATCGAGAGCTCTGGCCCGTCCGCGACCGCGTCGGCCGAGACCCCTTCGGCGACGGGTCTCCTCGGGAGCCCGTTGGCGGTGGTCCCCTGGGTCAACGCGACGCCGCCGCCCCAGCCGGCTAGGCCCACCCCGAGGCCGGTCCCGCCTGGAACGAGGGTCTGCACGCCTGATGACCTGACCGCGACCGCCGAGTGGCAGGGAGCGACCGGCTCGATGGCCGGCGGCATCCGCGTGACGAACGTCAGCTCGTCCGCGTGCGTGGTTGATGGGCCTCCGAAGCTTGCTGTGATCAAGGCCGGGACGACGACGATGCCGACGGCGTACTCGGCTTCCCAGGTGCTGCCGGGTGGCACAGCGTCGCCCGGCCCGGGCCTCCTGGAGCCGGGAGATCAGGGGAGCTGGTGGCTCTTCTGGACGAACTGGTGCGGCCAGGATCTCGTTCCGACCACCCTGGCCGTCACCCTCCCAGACGGGAGCGGCACGGTCGCCGCGGTCCCGGGATCCTCGCCGCCGGGTGCCGGGATGAGCGGGAGGCCGCGCTGCGACGCGCCGAGCAGTCCGTCCTCGCTAACGGTCACGGCCTTTGAGTATCAGCCTCCGGAACCTGCGCTTGTCGAGCAGCAGCCGGCATTCACCAAGATCACCGCCCCGCCGACGGCGAGCATCGGGCAGGACGTCACGTTCACCGTCGCGCTGACGAACCTCGGCGACAAACCGGCCCTCTTCGATCCTTGCCCGACCTACAGCGAGGACCTCCTCGTCGCCGGCCTCCGTCTCAAGCCCCCGGCAGACCACGACTATGCCCTGAACTGTTCCGCGATCGAAAGCCCACTTGCGCCCGGAGCGATGATCGTCCTCGAGATGCGCTACCCGATCCCGGCCACTGTCCCACCCGGCCCCGCCGAGCTCCTGTGGAGCATGGATCCCGGCGGTCCGTTCGACACGGGGGCGTTCGGGAAGGTCCCGATCGGCATCGTCAGCACCGGGCAGGTCGGTCCATCGAGGTGACCAGTTCTGTCTTCTTGCAGGTGGTCGCCCGGCCCCGGGTCCATCCCCGGGACGCCGGCCCCGGGTCCATCCCCGGCCGCGTGCGAGGATAGCCGCGCGGCCTCGAGGGCTATGCTCGCGCCGTGTCCGGTCTGTCCGCCGAGGTTCGAGCATGACTGATCCCGCCGCCCCTGCCACGCTCGTCGTCAACGGAGCCGTCCGCCCTGTCGCGCAGGGACCCGACCGCTCCCTGTTGTTCGTCCTGCGCGACGAGCTGGGCCTCACGGGTGCGAAGCCCGGATGCGGCGAGGGCGCATGCGGCGCCTGCACCGTGCTGCTCGACGGCGAGCCGGTCAGGGCGTGCCAGGTGCACCTGTCCGAGGTCTCCGGGCGGACCGTCAGGACCGTCGAGGGACTCGCCGCCGGCGGGATTCTCCACCCGGTCCAGCAGGCATTCCTCGAGGTCGGGGCCTTTCAGTGCGGGTACTGCACGGCCGGGATGGTGATGAGCGCGGTCGCGCTCCTCGAGCGCGAATCCGATCCCGACGACGCACAGGTGCGGGATGCGCTGCATCCCAACGTCTGCCGCTGCTGCACCTACCCTCGGATCCTGCGCGCGGTGCGCCGGGCCGCCCAGCTGGCGGGTCCGACAGCCGGCGACGACACGCCTGGGACCGGTATTCCGCAGTCGTTGGCCGTCGCCGACGACCGACCGACCGACGAATGGAAGCCTCGCCTGCCGTGGGACATCACGCCGGCCGCCGAGCGCGACTGGTTCGACGTGCTGCCGCCCGGCCTGGTCGCCGTCCACGAGCCGGCGCCCTTGCACGACGCGTGGACGACGAGCGCCGGCGCGTGGCTGCACGTCGGCGAAGACAGAGCCGTCACCGCGTTCACCGGCAAGGTCGACGTGGGCCAGGACAATCGGACCGCCTTGTCGATCCTGGTCGCGGACGAGCTGCGCGTGCCGCTGTCGGCGGTGCGGCTCGTCATGGGCGACACCGACCTCTGCCCGTATGACGAGGGCACGTTCGGCAGCCGGTCGATGCCCGACGCCGGTACGCTCCTGCGCCGGGCCGCGGCGGGCGCACGCGCCACGCTCGTGCGGCTCGCGGCCAACCGGTTCGGCGTCGATCCCGCCGCGGTCGTCGCGTCGGACGGCGCCGTCCGCGACCTCGCGAGCGGCCGCAGCATGGCGTACGAGGACCTCGTGCGCGGCCTGCACATGGTGGAGAGGATCGACGCCGTCGACGACGACGCGTCCGGTGGTGACGGCGAGCGGCTGGCCGGGCGGCCCGCCGGTCGCGTGACCGGACCGGCGATCGTGACCGGCGTGCGCCGGTACCCGTCCGACCTGACCATCGCTGGGATGCTGCATGGCCGCGTGCTCCGGCCGCCGGTGCCGGGCGCGACGCTCCATCGGGTCGACACGGCGGCAGCGGCTGCGCTGCCGGGTGTGACCGTCGTCCGCGAGGACGAGTTCGTCGGCGTCGTCGCGCCCAATCCGTTCCTGGCCGGGCGCGCCCTCGGCCTCGTCACGGCCGAGTGGGATCGCCCGGCGCTGCCGTCCGGTGACGGGCTCGTCGCATGGCTCCGCGAGCACCCGATCGAGCAGGAAGAGGGCTGGGGCGGGCCGTTCCACCGAGAGATCAGCGACGTCGAGGCCGCGCTGGAGATCGCGCCGACGTACCTGACCGCGACGTACACGACCGCCTACATCGCCCACGTTCCGCTCGAGACGCGGGTCGCCCTCGCCGCGTGGCACGAGGACGGCCGGCTCACGGTCTGGACCGGCACCCAGGTCCCATTCGGCGTCCGCGCCGAGCTCGCCGAGGAGCTCGGCCTGCCCCAGGAACGCGTGCGGGTCATCACCCCCGACACGGGCGGCGGGTTCGGCGGCAAGCACGCGGCCGGTGTCGCAATCGAGGCGGCCCGCCTGGCTCGTGCCGTCGGGCGACCCGTGAAGGTGCGCTGGACGCGCCCGGAGGAGTTCACCGAGGGCCACCTGCGGCCGGCCGCCGTGATCGACATCCGAAGCGGGGCCGACGGCGAGGGGATCACCGCCTGGGAGATGCGGAACACGAACTCGGGCATGTTCGGGCTGGTCGGGCCGTACACGGTCCCGAGCCAGCGTCTGGACTTCCAACCGGCCGACTCTCCGCTGCGCCAGGGCTCGTATCGCGCCCTCGCCGCGACGGCCAACCACTTCGCGCGCGAGTCGCACATGGACGAGCTGGCGACCGCGATGGGCCTCGATCCGCTCGAGCTGCGGCTCCGGCACCTGGCCGACGAGCGGCTGGCGGACGTCCTTCGCGCCGCTGCCGACCGCATCGGCTGGGGCAAGCCCCGCGAGGTCGGGCGCGGCGTTGGGATCGCCTGTGGCGTCGAGAAGGGCGCCCGCGTCGCGACGGCAGTGGATGTTCGCGTCGGGGAGGACCGCCGGCTCGTGGTCGAGCGAATCGTGACCGCCTTCGACTGCGGGGCGATCGTCAACCCGGACGGGCTCGCGAACCAGGTCGAGGGCGCCGTGGTCATGGGGCTCGGCGCCGCGCTGTTCGAGGCGATCCGCTTCGAGGCAGGAGCCATCGGCAACGCCTCGTTCACCGACTACCGGGTGCCGCGGATCGACGACGTGCCGCCGGTCGAGGTGATCCTCCTCGACCGCCCGGAGATCGCGCCGGCCGGCGGGGGCGAGACGCCGATCCTCGCGATCGCGCCCGCGATCGCCAACGCGATCTTCGCAGCGACCGGCGTGCGCCTGCGCTCACTGCCGCTGGTCCCCGACGGCGTCGTGCCAGGCTGACGGCCGGGGCGAGCTCGATCACTCCCCGTCGTCGTCTCCTCGGGTGGCAAGAGCGGGTTGGGGGCTGCGCGCCGCCTCGGCACCGATCAAAGAGGAACGGTGCTGCCAGCTGACGATGAGCTCCGATCGGGTCGTGCGGCGCGCCCCTGCCGTCCGCCCGGGACCTTCGGCTGCGAGGCGGGCTCCC
Source organism: Chloroflexota bacterium (assembly GCA_017881985.1). Classification (GTDB taxonomy): domain Bacteria; phylum Chloroflexota; class Limnocylindria; order Limnocylindrales; family CSP1-4; genus CTSoil-043. Next base: position 19,923 of record JADGQH010000019.1, read on the forward strand.
TGTCAGAGGTTCCCCAGGAACTCCCTCACCGCGTCCGCGAAGCCAGCCGGGTCATCGACGTGGGTGATGTGTCCTCCGTCGAGCACCCTCAGCGACGTGTTCGGCCGCCGCACGGCCATCTCCTCGGTGGCGGTCTGCGTCGTCACTCTGCTGTCGCGCCCGCGAAGCAGCAGGGTCGGACAACTGGTCGCGAGCCAATCGTTCCAGTAGTCGCCCGCAAGGCACCTCCCCGACTCCACGACGTCCCGGGGGTCGAAGGCCAGACCCCACCCGTCAGCAGTCTGCCGGAAGGAGTCCTGAAGGTAGGGGAGGAACCGCGGCCCAACCCGCTCGACGAGAGCCTCGCGGGTCGCGAATCGTCCCTCCCATGCGAGCACGAAGGACAGGTCGTCCCAGACCTCGGCGCCGATGTCCTCGACGATGAGGCCGCGGACCCTTTCGGGGTGTCGAGCGGCGAACTGGTAGGCGTTGACCCCGCCGAGCGAGTTGCCCAGCAGGACGGCATCGCCCAGGCCAAGGTGGTCGACGAAGGCTTCCAGGTCCGCGATGTAGTCGCCGCGGGTGTATGTCGAAGTGTGGTCGGAATCCCCGTGGCCACGCTGGTCGAGAGCGACGACCCGCCACTCGGGCGCCAACTCGGCGGCCAACGGCGCGAAGGTCGCCGCCTCCATGAAGTGCGCGTGCAGCGCGATGAGAACGCGTCCGTCACCACTCGCGTCCCAGTACGACAGCGTCAACCCGTTGTGGTGGAACTCGTGCCGGTCCATGGAGCCGTCGTCAGAGATCAGCAGGGACGGGATGCCCCAGATCACGGCCATCGCGGCGAACAAGGGCGATCGATCGGCGGCTCACGTACGCCGACCGGCGGCGGGGGCGCTGCGGCTCATACGCGAGACTGTCGGGGCGGGCAGGATCGGTGTCAGTCGAGCCACCGGCCGTCGCGCATGATCGTGGCGCCCGGGCGCTCGCCATACCCGCGGTACGCCTGGACGCGGCGGGGGGAGAGGACGAAGTAGTCCCACGCGCCTGGCTCGTCGGCCGGGTCCCAGCCCATCGCGCCCGTGAAGGTGGCACCGAGCTCGCCCGACGTGGTGCCGGCGGGCCGGCGCTCTGTCACTGCCACATCGAGGAGGACCGCGTCGGCCGGGACGCCCAGCGCGAGCCGCGCGCTGCCTGTGGCTGTGAGATTCCGCGCGGTCAG
>JADGQH010000350.1 GCA_017881985.1 Chloroflexota bacterium
GAGATGGCGCTCGAGATCGCGAAGCGCCAGGTCGAGACGGGCCGGGACGTCGTCATCCTGCTCGACTCCATCACGCGCCTCGCGCGGGCCTACAACCTGGCCCTGCCGCCCTCCGGGCGGACGCTGTCCGGCGGCATCGACCCGATCGCCCTCTATCCCCCCAAGCGCTTCTTCGGCGCCGCCCGGAAGATCGAGGAAGGCGGCTCGCTCACGATCATCGGCACGTGCCTGGTCGACACCGGCTCGCGAATGGACGACGTGATCTACGAGGAATTCAAGGGGACCGGCAACTCGGAGCTGATCCTGGACCGGAAGCTCGCCGAGAAGCGGATCTTCCCCGCCATCGACGTCCAGCGTTCCGGGACCCGGCGCGAAGAGCTCCTCCTCGAGGAGCCCACGCTCAAGATGGTATGGACGATGCGCCGGATGCTCTCCGCGGTGGGCACGAACGAGGGGATCGAGCTGCTGCTCAACCGCCTGGCCAAGACGGAGACGAACGCCCAGTTCCTCGCGACCCTCCAGCGGAGCGCCGAGGCAAGCGCCTAGCAGCGACTCCACGACCGCGCCGCCGCGCGGCACGCGACAGGTCGCGCCCGCACGACCCGAGGTCGTCACCACGACCCGACGTTGCCAAGACCCGGAGTCGTCAGACGACCCGACGTTGTCACATTGCATCGGCGAGCCCCGTCTGGTAGGGTTCCGCCCGAAAGGTCCATTCCCGGCCTGCGGGGGAACCGGGTTCAGCCGCGCACAACGGAGAGCCCCAGCTCCCCGATACCGCGACAAACGGACAGCAGCGCCGCTCGGGCCTACCCGGCCCGCGCCCCCGGTGCTGCGGCCCGTCGATCATGGAGACCGTATTGCTGAAGGCGACGGTCGCAGTGCGCCGCGCGTTCGCGCGGTTGCGCCGCGACACGACCGACCCGGAAACCCGGGTCCAGGCCCCCCGCCGACCCGGCCTTGGACTCGCCCGTCGCGCCGACACGGCGCTCCGCGCTGCTGCGCGCCCGTCCGCGCACGCCGGATCCGCTGCCGCGCCATCCTCGCGCGACCGCCTGCACGCAACCCGCTCGGCCTTCCGGCTCGGGCGCCGGCTGCACCTCGACTCCCCCGAGCGCGTCGTCCCGGTGCTCGTCGCCGTCTTCCTCCTCGTCGCCTCGCTGACCGCGGCCCCGGGCATGGTCGGTGCCGCCACCGGCGCGACGACCTCGGCCGGCAGCGGGCCCCGCCTCGTCCTCGGCGGCGCAGGCGGCCCGAACGACGGCCAGGTGGGCACGATCGAGACCTCCATCGACACCCCGATCGGCCCGAACGACGGGGCGGGAACGGTCGCCGACACCGGCGCCGTCAATGGCGTCGGGATCGACGAGTCCGCCGCGAACGTCGCGACGCGCGGCGTGCCGGCCGTCGACGTCGCCGGCCAGTTCCTCGAGGATGGCACGCTCCTCAAGCCGGTCGTCGTCGACACGACGGTCGCGGACGGCCGCGACCAGCTGCGCACCTACACCGTCCGCTCGGGCGACACGCTGACGGGGATCGCGAGCAAGACCGGCGTCTCGATGATGACGATCTGGTGGGCGAACAAGCTCCACGCAAAGGACGAGCTCAAGATCGGCCAGCAGCTCGTGATCCCGCCCGTCAACGGCATCGTGGTCACGGTCGGCGCCACGGACACGCTCGCCTCGGTGGCCGCAGCCCACAACCTCGATCCGCAGGACATCGTCACCACGAACCAGCTCACTGACTCCACGCTCGTGATCGGCCAGGTGCTGATCCTGCCGGGCGCGCGCGGCGCGGCGATCCCGACGCCGAAGCCCACGGCCCCCACGAGCGTCGCCTCGGTCAGCCGCGCGACGTCCCGCGCCTCGTCCGGCGGCACGGGTTCGACCGTCCGCCCGCTCAACGACTACAGCGGCGGTCGTTTCGCGTGGCCCGTCCCGGGCGGCTTCATCAGCCAGTACTTCAGCTACGGGCACCAGGCGGTTGACATCGCGGCCGACTATGGCACGCCGATCCACGCCGCCGCGAACGGCGTGGTCACGTTTGCCGGTTGGCGGAACAACGGCGGTGGCTACCAGGTCTGGATCTCGCACGGCGGCGGGATCTACACGACCTACAACCACATGTCGTCGCTGGCGATCTCGGCCGGAGCGTCTGTCGGCCGCGGCGATTTCATCGGCCGCGTGGGTGCCACGGGCGCCGCGACCGGTCCGCACTGCCACTTCGAGGTCTGGATCGGGCCCATCTGGGACGGCGGCTACCGCGTCAACCCGCTGGCCTACTTCTGACGCCCGCCGCCGGCCTCGGCCGGGGCGCGTGCGACAATCGGCCGCGATGTTTCTCGACCGCGTAACGATCTGGGTTCGCGCCGGCGACGGCGGCGACGGCGCCGCCACGTTTCGTCGCGAGGCCCACGTGCCGAAGGGCGGCCCGGACGGCGGCGACGGCGGCCGCGGCGGTTCCATCGTGCTCCGCGTGGACCCTGGTCTCACCACCCTGCGTGACTTCCGCTTCACGCATCACTTCCGGGCGGAGACGGGCGGCCGTGGCCTCGGCGCGAAGCGGCACGGAAAGTCGGGCGACGACCTCGTGATCACGGTCCCGCCGGGCACCGGCGTC
>JADGQH010000351.1 GCA_017881985.1 Chloroflexota bacterium
GCCGCGCCGCAGACCCCAGCAATCGGTCGGGGGGAACACGCTCCGCGACGGGGGTGGACTGCCCCAGAGAGCCACGGCGTCGGCCGCCGTGCCCGACGACACGAGGGCATACACCGCGCCGGCGTCGCCCGGGAAGAGCGACTCGGCGATCCCGGCGACCACCGCGTATGCCTCGTCGAGCGACTGGCACGACTCGAGCAGCTCCCCCATCCGGGCCAGGAGAGACAGCTCGCGGCCGCGTTGCTCCAGCTCGTCGGCGTGGTGCCTGAGCTCCTCGTTCGCGTGCTCGAGTTGCTCCTGAAGACTCGTCCGGGTCGTGATGTCGACGATGGTGGCGAAGACGAGCGGACCGCGCGGCACCTCCACCGGAGCCAGGCTGATCTCCGCCGGGAACTCCGTTCCATCGCGGCGGCGAGCGGTCAGCTCCAGCCCGTTGCCCATCGGACGCGGCGTCGGCTGAAGCCGATACCCGGCCCGGTGCGCGGGGTGTCGCTCGGCCAGGCGCAACGGCACGAGGCGCTCGATCGGCTCTCCCAGGAGCTGCTCCGGCGACCAGCCGAACGCATCCAGGACCCTCGGGCCGGCGTACACGATCCGACCGCGACCGTCGACGGCAACAACCACGTTGGGGCTCGCGTCGAGCATGAGCTCGGCGCTGAGCCCGAGTGGTGCGGTGGCCCGGGCTCGCGGCACCCGTGGGGTGTCCATGTCGATACAGTGAGTATTCGCCGTGTGTCAAGGAAGGGCCAACCGGGCGACCAGAGGACGAGCGCGCGGTCGAAACGACACGGGCGCCACACGATCGGCGGACGGCGACCCTACGACACCGCCGTGGTGGGTCAGAGTGCCGGAGCGCCCTCCGGGACCGCCACCGTGACCAGGTCGGCCAGCCGGTCCGCGTCCAGGATCTTGATGCCACCGGTGCGTTCTCGCTTCACGAGGCCCTCGGCCTCGAGCTCGCGCAGTGCCCGGTACATCATCACGCGGCTGGCTCCGATCATGGCTGCCAGGTCGGCCCGCTGTGCGACCGGATGGGGCGTGTCGAAGATCGCCTTCCCGTAGCGGGTGAGGATGGCAGCCATCCGCTGGCGCGCCGTCTCGAAGGACCGCTCATCGAGTCGCACGTTGAGAACGACCGAGAAGTCCGATGACAGGTCAAGGAGGCCGACTGCAAGCCCGGCGTCCTCCAGCGCGAGCCCTCGCAGGAAGCCCAGGCACCGGCGCCACGTGGCACACCGGAGTGCCGCCTGGCTGGGCGACGTCGGGCAAACGTACCGGGACAGTCGCCGGCCAGATACAACATGTGTCCTCTTCCCCTCGATCGCGCCTGGCGGTGTCTCGAGATCCGCCCGTCGATCGCGCACGCGGGCCGCCTGTCGGTTCGGGAATGCGTCGGACGAGGGGCTTGCATGCATGCAGTACCGTTGCGCCGTGCCCTCGGCCGACCCACGGCCACCGCCGGCTCCGGCCGGCGGCCGTCCGCGCCGCCCAGCCGGGCGGCCCAGCCGAGCCGCTGCTGATGCCCGACGCGAACCTGCCGCGCCGTCGACCACTCGCTGTCATGCCCCGACCAGCGCTCCGACAGGCGCCCGCCCGGCCACGACGCCCGGCATCCCGTCACGTGCTGATTGCCGTGCTCGGCTTCATGGCCGCGCTGATCGGCGTGGTCGGCGCGATGCCGCCTGGCACCGCCGCGGCCACGGGCCCGGACCCGGGAATTCGCCCGCGCGCGAGCCATGAAGTCGCGGTGTCCCACGAGGTTTATGGCTACCTGCCGTACTGGCGTGTCGACGCCGGCACGGTCGATCGCCTCGACTACTCCACGCTGTCGACGATCGCGTTCTTCGCGGTCCCGATCCAGCGGAGCGGGGCGCTGGACACCGGGGCCCCCGGCTTCGAGGCGTACGTCGGCCCGGATGCCGCCGCCGTGACCAACGCTGCCCACGCCCATGGGATCCGCGTGGTCCCGACGTTCCAGCTGTTCGACAACGGGTCGCTCCCGACGCTTCGCGGCTTCCTGAAGAGCCGGCCCGCGCAGGACCGCTTCGTCGCCGCAGCGCTCGCGCTCATGGTTCGCCGCCGTGCCGACGGGGCCAACCTCGACGTCGAGCCGGTTCCGGACGCGCTCGCGCCCGCGTTCGCGCAGTTCGTGGACCGCTTCGCGAACGCCGTCCACCGGCGCCTTCCGGGCGCGCAGGTGGTGGTCGCGCTCGGCGCCTCCCAGGGCGGCTCGGCCATCGCCGCGATCGGCCGGGCAGCCGACCGGCTCTTCATCATGGGCTACGACTATCACTGGCAGGGATCGACGACACCGGGTCCGGTCGCCCCGCTGCAGAGCGGCACGATGACCGTTGCCGACACGGTCTCCCGGTACTCCCGCCAGGTGCCGGTCGGAAAGCTGATCCTCGGCGTCCCCGCCTACGGCTACTCCTGGCCGATCGTCGAGCCGATCGCGCAGCCCCGGGTCCGCTCGAACCTCGCGCGCTGGGGCGGCGTCCGGGGCGTCACATTCGAGACCGCGCTCGCCTTCCTGGCCGACCACCCGTCGATCGTGCGGCACACCACTCCGGACGGGTCGTGGTTCCGCTACTGGAACGCGGCCGAGCGGAC
>JADGQH010000020.1 GCA_017881985.1 Chloroflexota bacterium
GGTGTGGTTCTCCGTCGGCTCGTCGAAGGTCGAGGAGATGACCTCGCCCTTGACCGAGCGGCGCATGTCGGTGACCTCCTCCGGCCGCTCGCCGATGAGGGCCACCATGAGCAGGACCTCGGGATAGTTCTCGCTGATCCCGTTGGCGATGTTCTTGAGGAGCATCGTCTTGCCGGCCTTCGGCGGGCTGACGATCAGGGCGCGCTGGCCCTTGCCGATGGGGTTGACCAGGTTCACGAGGCGCTGCGAGAGGTTCTTCGGATCCGACTCGAGGTTGAGCAGGTCGATCGGGTGGATCGGGGTGAGGTCGCCGAAGTGCGGACGCCGGCGGGCGGTGTCCGGGTCGACGCCGTTCACGGTGTCGACGCGGAGCAGGCCCCAGTACTTCTCGCCCTCGCGCGGGGCGCGCACCGTGCCGTTGACGCGGTCGCCGATCCGCAACCCGAAGCGGCGGACCTGGCTGCTGCTGACGTACACGTCCTCGGGCCCGGGCATGAGCCCGTGGCGGCGGAGGAAGCCGTAGCCCTCGTCCACCACGTCGAGGATCCCGGTCCCGTAGTCCTGCCCGAGGCGCTCGGACTGGCGCTGGAGGATCCGGTCGACGAGGACGTCGCGGCGGTCTGCGGCGACGGTCTCGACGTCGAGCTCCGCAGCGGTGGCGCGGAGCTCCGCCGGGCTCATCTCCTGGAGCTCGACCGCGCCGATCTCCGGGCCGTCGACAGTGCCGTTCAGCTCGTCGTAATCCGGCATGCCGGCCGGGCGCTGGCCCTGGGGGCGCCGGCGAGGACGGCGATTCCGGATGCGCGGATCGGGAACGTTGGAGGGCATGGGAGAGAGGCCACCTGAAGCGTGCGGCCGCGGTCCGCGGCCGGGGAACTGCGCACCGGCGCGGAATCAAGCCGCGGCGGACGGTGCGTTGTGGGACCGTCCGAGCATACCTGCCGGGGAGCGTCCCCGTCAATGGCGATCGAATCGGGTATCGAATCGGGGCGGGCGCCTCAGCCCTTGGCGGCTGCCTCCTCGCGCGCCTTGGCCCAATCCGCCTTGAACTGGACGATGCCGCTGTCGGTGAGGGGGTGGTGCACCATCTGGCGAAGGACCTTGAACGGGAGCGTGGCGACGTGGGCGCCGGCGAGCGCCGCATCGGTGACATGGCGCGGATGCCGGACGGAGGCGGCGAGGACCTCGCTGTCGAACTCGTGCAGGTTGATGATGTCGGCGAGCTCGCGGATGACCGTCATCCCCTCCTCGTTGATGTCGTCGAGGCGCCCGACGAACGGCGAGAGGAGGCTGGCCCCGGCCTTCGCGGCGAGGAGGCCCTGGTTGGCGGAGAAGATCAGCGTGCAGTTGGTCTTGATCCCCTCCTCGGCGAAGCGGCTGATCGCCTCGAGGCCGTTCTCGCTCATCGCGACCTTGACCACGATGTTCGGGGCGAGCTTGGCGAAGTGCCGGCCCTCGGTCAGCATCCCTTCCACGTCGTCGGCGATGACCTCGGCGCTCACGGGCCCGGGGGTCAGCTTGCAGATTTCGCGGAGGACGTCGTCGTACGAGCCGCCAACCCGGGCGTAGAGGCTGGGATTCGTCGTGACGCCGTCGATCACGCCCCAGCGGACGGCGGTCCGGATCTCATCGATGTCGGCGGTGTCGAGGAAGAGCTTCATGGGTGACCTCCAGGCGAGGGTCGGGATTCTGCAAATTCTACGGTCTGGCCCGGCGGCCGACGGCGCGGACGGTCATACGGCGCGGACGCTCATGCGACGCGACCGGCCGCGATCGGTCAGCGCGCCTCCGCCTCGGACGTCGAGGCGGCCCGATCGGTGTCCGGGCTGCTGTCGAACCCGACGACCGGCACGCCCGTCCGTCGTGCGTGCAGGACCGGCTGGCGCCCATCCCGTAGTGCAACGGCCGTGGCGATGAAGCCGTCGAAGAGCGGGTGCGGCCGTTCGGGGCGGCTCTTGAACTCCGGGTGGAACTGGCTGGCGACGAACCACGGGTGGTCGCGCAGCTCCACGATCTCGACGAGCCGCCCGTCGGGCGACTGCCCCGACAGGATCATGCCCGCACCCTCGAGGAGCGCACGGTACCGGTTGTTCACCTCGAAGCGGTGACGATGACGCTCGTAGACCACCTCGTCGCCGTAGACCACGTGGGCCTTGGAGCCGGGGAGCAGGCGCGCCGGGTAGAGCCCCAGGCGCATCGTGCCGCCCTTCTCCTCCAGGTCGCGCTGGTCGGGCATGAAGTCGATCACCGGGTGCGCGGTGAACATGTCGAACTCGGTGGAGTTGACGTCGTCCGAGCCGGTCACGGCGCGGGCGAAGTCGATCACGGCGCACTGCAGCCCCAGGCAGAGGCCCAGGTACGGCACGCGGTGCTCGCGCGCATACCGCGCGGCGAGAACCTTGCCCTCGATCCCGCGGTGGCCGAAGCCGCCCGGCACGAGGATCGCCGCCGCGCCGCCGAGCGCCTCGTCGACGGTCTCCGCCGTCAGCGTCTCCGAGTTGACCCAGCGGACCTTCACGTCCACGCCATTCGCCCAGCCCGCGTGCTTGAGCGACTCGGTGACCGACAGGTACGCGTCCGGGAGCTCGATGTACTTCCCGACGAGGGCGACCTCGAGCTCCGGCTTTCGGCGCTTGATCAGCTCCACCAGCCGGCGCCAGCGTTCGAGATCCGGCGGGGCGGCCACGTCCCCGAGTTCCAGCTCGCGCACCAGGAGGTCGCCGAGCCCGGACGCCTCGAACAGGAGCGGCACCTCGTAGATCGTGTCCGCGGTGACGGCCGGGATGACGGCGTCCACGGCGACGTCCGTGAAGAGCGCGATCTTCTCGCGGATCTCGTCGAGGACCGGGTGGTCTGAGCGCAGGATGATGACGTCGGGCTGGATCCCGATCCCTCGCAGCTCCTTCACGGAGTGCTGGGTGGGCTTCGTCTTGAGCTCGCCCGTCGCCTGGAGGGCCGGAAGCAGGGTGACGTGGACGTAGAGGACGTTCCGCCGACCCACGTCCTTGCGGATCTGGCGGATCGCCTCCAGGAACGGCAGGCTCTCGATGTCGCCGACCGTTCCGCCCACCTCCACGACGACGACGTCCGCCCCGCCGTCGCGAGAGACGCGGAGGACCCGCTCCTTGATCTCGTTCGTGATGTGCGGGATGACCTGAACGGTGCCGCCCAGGTAGTCGCCGCGGCGCTCCTTCGCGATCACCGCCTGGTAGATCCGGCCCGTGGTCACGTTCGAGAGCTGCGAGAGGTTCTCGTCGATGAACCGCTCGTAATGGCCCAGGTCCAGGTCCGTCTCGGCGCCGTCGTCCGTCACGAAGACCTCGCCGTGCTGGTACGGCGACATGGTTCCCGGATCCACGTTGATGTACGGGTCGAGCTTGAGGACGGAGACGGAGATCCCGCGCGCCTTGAGCAGGCGGCCGATGCTGGCGGCGGTGATGCCCTTCCCGAGGGAGGAGGTGACTCCTCCGGTCACAAAGACATACTTCGCCATGGGCCGCGCTCCTCCGGGGTTTTTCCGATGCTACCGGAAAGCGGCCGATGGCGCCAGAAGCATGCGGCTCGCGGAGGGTTGCAGTTCAGATTCGGATGGTGCCGACGATCCTCGCTTCGATCCGTCGAGCCGCGACACCATGCTCGAGCCCGTGGCCAGGCAGGCGTGGGGCGCATCATCGACGATCTATCGCCCGGACGAAGGAGGGGCGCACATGGAGTTCGGCGACGTGGTCATGAAGCGGCGGGCAGTCCGCCGATTCGAGGAAGGAGGCGTCGGGCCCGGAGAGATCGAGCGGATCGCCCGGCTGGCCCAGCGGACGCCGTCGGCCGGGTTCAGCCAGGGGCAACGGCTCGTCGTGGTCACGGACCGGGACCTGCGCAGGGCCGTTGCCCAGGCGGCGGGCGAGGAGGAGTACGACGAGTTCGGGCCCTGGATCTCCGAATGCGCCGCCCAGTTCGTGCCCTGCGTCTCCGCGGAGATCTACCACCGGCGCTACCGCGAGGCCGACAAGGTCGCCGAGGACGGCTCCGAGATCGAGTGGCCGGTCCCCTATTGGTTCGTGGACGTCGGGGCGACGATGATGGTCGTCATGCTCGCCGCGGTCGACGCCGGGCTCGCGTCGGGGTTCGCAGGCGCCTTCGACCCGGCCGCCATCCGGGCGCTCCTGGGCATCCCCGACGAGTTCGTCCCGATCGGCGTGATGCCCGTGGGTCAACCGCTGCCGGATGTGCGCTCACCGTCGCTCAAGCGCGGCTGGGTCCCCTTCGAGGAGTTCGCCCGGTTCGACCGCTGGAGCTGATCGCTGCGGGCGCCGAAAACGGCGACGGCCCCGTCGGCGGCTGCCGGCGGGGCCGAATTCGGACGCGGCAGCGAGATTGGCTAGACGCCTTCCTGCTCGAGCTCGAGGGTCTCCTCGTCGCTCTCCTCGGTCAGCTTCAACCAGACGAAGAGGCCGGCGAGGACGACGAGCGGGATGACGACGAGCGCCGCCAGCGTGACCCCCAGGGCAGTCGCCACGATCTTGAGAACCTTCATCGGCCGTACCTCCTTCGCTGGGACGCCGGGTCCGCTAGACCCTGCGGGCCTGGGGTGCCTGCGCGATCATCACTTCGATGTCGTCCTTCGTGAACTCGGCGAGCATGTGGTGGCCGCCGGTGGGTCCCCCGTGGTGAAGGCGGACGACGAACGCGCCTTCCTGCTCGAAGAAGAAGATGTCGCGCGGTTTCTGCTCATCGATCCACCGCCCGAGCACCCGGAACGACTTCTCATAGTAGCCCGCATTCGTCCAGTCGGGCACGGCCGTGCCAGCGTTGCGCCGCGCGACGGCCTCCTCCATGAAGCGCGCAATGTCGTCATCGAGGAAGGTGAGGGTCTCTTTCACCTGGTGTCCCGGAGTCTCGGACCATGTGCCACTGTCGCCTTCGACGGCAAGGCCCTGGAGGATGAAGCCGTCGGGCGCCTCAACGAGCAGGACATCGTGCATCCCGCGCTGGTCGAGGAACGCGCCGATGGAGCGCAGCACCTCCTCGTAGTCCTGGCGCGGGCTCCCCTCGTAGATCCGCATCGTCTCTCCTCGTGACCCGCGTGCGCGTCCCGCGGTTCGGTGTCCGGCTTCAGCTTCCCGCGGCCTAGTCGATCAGGCCGCGCTCACGCGCGATGCGCTCGAACGCGCCAAAGACGCCCCAGCTCACGAGTGTACGCACGCTGGAAGGGGCGCACAAGGCGAACCGGTCAGCCGTCCCGTTCGGAACTCCCGCCACGACGCCGAGCGTCGCTGGCCCATCGAGCTGGGACGAGGGTCAGATCGCTCTGGCGAGCAGGCCGGCAACGCTCGCGTTGTTGATGATGAGGGCCGTGTTGGCACGAATGGACCTGCCGTCGGTCAGATCCGCGACCCGCTGAAGGACCCAGGGCGTGAGGTCCGGTCCGTGGATCCCGGCTTCCTCCGCGTCCGCGGTCGCCCGGGCGATCGCCGCCATGGCCTCCGCACGGGGCAGCTCGTCCGCGGCGGGGACCGGCACGCAGAGCAGCACTCCCGACCCGAGCCCGAGCGCGAGGTGGATCCGCACGAGGTCGGCGGCGGCGGCGAGGTCGGGGACGTGCTGCGGCGCAGGGATCCCGGATGCGCGCGAGAAGAAGCCCGGCAGCTCGTCCGTCCCGAGCGCGACGACCGGCACGCCACGCGACTCGAGCACCTCGAGCGTGCCCCGGACGTCGAGGATCGCCTTCGGGCCGGCACACACCACGATGACGGGCGTCCGGGCCAGCTCCTCGAGGTCGACCGAGACGTCGAGGCTCGGCGGTCGCCGGAGCCCGTCGGAGGCCACCGCCGGTTCGAAGGCCCCAGGGTGGACGCCGCCGATCCCGCCGGTGGCGAAGACCCGGATGCCGGCCGCGGCGCACGCGAGCATGGTTGCCGAGACCGTCGTCGCGCCGAGCACGCCGGCCGCCAGGGCACCCGCGAGCGTCGGACGGGCGACCTTCCGGACGCCGTCGGCGGTCGCGAGCTCGACGAGGGCCGCCGCGTCGAGCCCGACCACGAGCCGGCCGTCCCGGATCCCCACGGTCGCGGGCACGGCACCCGATTCGCGCACGGCGGCCTCCGCGGCGCCGGCAACCTCGAGGTTGCGCGGAAACGGAAGCCCGTGGCTGATGAGCGTCGATTCGAGGGCAACCACGGGGCGTCCGGCCCGCAGCGCCTCGGCAACCTCCGGGGCAATGGCAAGTCGTTCGCGGAGACCTGCGACGAGCGGATCCTGCATCCGTTGAGGGTACCGTCGGGCGGACACGGTCGTCGCGGCACGTCCGCGACGACGTACGCTTCGCCACGTGCCCGAGGCCCCGGCGTCGCTCTCCGCCGCGCGGCTCCTCCGCCGCCAGGTCGTGCTGGAGGAGCATGACCCGCTGCCCGGCGGCGACGGCGCCGTCATCGTCCGGCGGTTCGTCCGGGGCGAGACATACCGGTCGCATCTCCTCCGCGTCGACTTCGGCCGCCCCGGGGCCGCCGAAGCCCAGGGTGCGGGGGCCGTTCACGGGACGGCCGAAACCGTCCGCCGGAGTGCCGGGTCCGTCCCCCTGTCGGCCGGGGCGGTCCGCCTGACGTCCGGGGCGGTGCGCGACACGTCGCCCCGCGTCAGCCCCGACGGGCGGCGCGTCGCGTTCCTGCGCTCCTTCCCCGATGAGCCGGACCGGTCGACGGCCGTCATGGTGGCGGCGCTCGACAGTGGTCCGGCACGCGTCCTCTGGGTGCCCGCGCACGGCGTCTCGGAGATCGCCTGGTCGCCGGACGGGTCGCGCCTCGCGGTGGTGGCGCCGGGCGCGGCGTCCCACTCGATCGTCGGGCCGGAGACGACGGGGCGCGTCGTAACGGCGCGACGGATCCGACGGGCCGACTGGCACGCGGACGGCGTCGGCCACCGCGACCGGTGGGACCAGGTGTGGGTGATCGCGGCTCGCGGCCGCGCGCGGGCTCGCCAGCTGACCGACCACGAGGCCGACGCGCGGGGGATCGCCTGGTCCCCCGACGGCGTCGCGATCGCCTATGCCGCCGACCCGCGCCCAGATGCGGATCTCCGGCCGCGGACGTCGATCTGGGCCGTCCCGGCGAACGGCGGCGTCGCGCGCGAGGCGATCCGGCTGGCCGGCTATGCGGGATCGCCGGCGTTCTCGCCGGATGGGCGCTGGCTGGCCTGCATCGGCGTGGACGTCGCCGACCCGCTCGACGACGAGCAGCCCGGGATATTCGTCGCATCCGCAGCGCCAGCGGGCGCGGTCGCGGTCGCGGACGCAGCGCCGGGCGGCGCGGTCGCCGAGGGTGCCATCGGCGGCGGCAACGGCCCGCTGCCCCGGGCTGTGGCCCTCGCACCCGACCTGGACATGCCGGTCGGAGCGTGGAACGACACCGACCTCAACGGCTGGATGGCAGCGTCCCGGCCGGGTCCATGCTGGGACGGGACGACGTCGCTCGTGGCGCTCGTAAGCGAAGCTGGGCGCGTGCGGCCGTGGCGCTTCCCGGTCGACCCGGCAACCGGCCGGCCCGCCGGCCACCCCCGCCGGCTCATCGACGGCGACGTCGCGGCCTGGACGCTCGGCGTGGCTGGCGGCGTCGTCACGATCGTGGCGACACGGGACGATCGCCCCATGGAGCTGCTGACCGTCGCGGATCGAGGCGCGGGCACGGCGCCCAGTGCCAGGACGACCCTCGGCGGGAGGTGGCGCCGGGGGCTGCCATGGCCGGAGATGCGGCACGTGGTCGCGCCCGGCACGGGTGGCCCCATCGAGGCGTGGATCGTCTCGCCTGCCGGCGCGGGGGACGCCCCCCTCCCCGCGATCGTGAACATCCACGGCGGGCCGCTGGGGGCGTGGTCGCCGGCGCCGTCGACCGAGAACGTGCTGCTCGCCGCACATGGATACCGCGTCATCCTGCCCAACATCCGCGGCTCGGCGGGCTACGGGCGGGCCTGGATTCGACCCCAGCTCGGCGACTGGGGCGGCGTCGATGCCGCCGACGTGCTCACCGCGGTCGACCATGCCGTGGGCCTGGGGCTCGCCGATCCCGCCCGGCTCGGGATCCTTGGGCTCTCGTACGGCGGCTTCATGGTCAACTGGTTGGTGGGTGCCGCGCCGGACCGCTTCCGCGCCGCCGTGAGCGAGAACGGCGTGACGAACCAGCTGAACGGCTGGGCGAACTCCGACACCGGCCCGGAGTACGACCGGATGGCACTCCTCGGCGATCCCCTCAGCGAGGAGGGCGTCGCACGGCTCTGGCGCCAGTCGCCGCTGCGCCATGTGACCCGGATCCGGACGCCGCTCCTCCTGCTGCAGGGCGAGGCGGACCTGCGCTGCCCCGCGGCCGACAACGAGCAGCTCTTCGTCGCGCTCCGCCACCTGGGCCGCGACGTCGAGTACATCCTCTACCCGGAGAGCTGGCACACGTACGCGATCACCGGCCGGATCGACCGCCGCATCGACCGGAACGAACGGGTCCTGGCCTGGTTCGACCGGTTCCTACGGGGCTGAGGCCGGCCCGGGCGCTACCCCAGCGTGAGCTCGGGCCGGGGCGTGCCCAGCTGGCGTGCCGCAGCCCGATGGCCGGCCACGACGGCCCGTCGCAGGATCGCCGGTGTCGCGGCGGCGCCGGCCGCCAGCCATGCGAGGAGGAACCCGGCGTCGAACGCGTCGCCGGCGCCGGTCGTGTCCCCAACAGGGAACGGGCGCGTGGCGACGTCGAGCCGGAGGCCGGGCGATGCCGCGCCGCCCGGGCCGCGGATCAGCAGGGTGGCTCCGGCCGGACCGCGCTTCACGACCGCGACCGGCGCGAAGCGGAGGAGGTGCGCCGCATCGGGCTCGCCGAGGAAGGCGATCGCTTCGTGCTGGTTCGTGAGGAGCAGGTCGGGCGCGACCTGCCGGACCAGGTCGTGGGCGGCGAACCGGCCGCCGGCGAGGAGTGGCGCCGCCGAGGCCAGGTCGAGGCTGATCCGCGCACCGGCAGCCCGAGCGAGGGTGATCGCAGCACGGCCGGCCTCGCCGAGCGGGACGCCGAGGAGCGAGTACACCGGCAGGTGGAGCGCGCCGACCCCGCGGAACCAGCGCTCGTCGAGGTCGTCGGGCCGCAGCAGGTCGGCCGCGCCCCGCTCCGCCACGAACGACCGCTCGCCGGTCGCCGGGTCCACCAGCATCCCGATCCGCGCCGTCCGCGATCCCGCGGGCCGCGCCGCCCGGACCAGCACGCCGTCCGACCGCAGCGCCGCGACGAGCGCACGCCCCGGGCCGTCGCGCCCGACCGCGCAGACGAGCGTCGTCCGCGCGCCGAGCCGGGCCAGCCAGCGGGCAGCGTTTGCCGCGGAGCCGCCCTGGTGGAGCCGGACCGCACCCGGGACGTCCGTCCCCCGCCGAAGCGATCGAGACGGCGCCAGCGTCACGTCGAGCGCGAGGTCGCCCAGCACCAGCACCCGCACGGGGCTCTGGCGGGAGGAGAGCGACGGGCGGGAGGGGAACGACGGCACGCGGCCGAGGATACGCCGCGGCCCATCCCGGGGCCGCGCCTACAATTGGGCCATCCATCCGCGCCCCGCCTCTCCGCCCAGGAGCACGCCCGCATGACCCTCAACGCTGAACAGCTCGACCGCCTCGCGGTCGACACCATCCGGACGCTCGCGATCGATGGCGTCCAGCAGGCGAACTCCGGCCATCCGGGCGCCCCGATGGGGATGGCCCCCATGGCATACGCCCTCTGGACGCGTTTCCTCCACCACGCGCCGACGCATCCCGACTGGCCCAATCGCGACCGGTTCGTCCTGTCCGCGGGCCATGCCTCGATGCTCCTGTACGCGCTCCTCCACCTGACCGGCTACGACGTCACGCTCGACGACCTCGAGCACTTCCGCCAGTGGGGCTCGCGAACCCCTGGCCACCCCGAGCACGGCATGACCGCAGGCGTGGAAGCCACGACGGGACCGCTTGGCCAGGGGTTCTCGAACGCCGTCGGGATGGCCATCGCGGAGCGACGCCTCGCCGCGGAGTTCAATCGCCCGGGCCATTCGCTCGTCGACCACTGGACGTATGCCATCTGCTCCGACGGCGACCTCCAGGAGGGGATCGCGTCCGAGGCGGCCTCGCTGGCGGGCCATCTGCGGCTCGGCAAGCTTGTCCTCCTCTACGACGACAACCACATCCAGCTCGATGGACCCACGTCGATGGCCTTCTCGGAGGACGTCCTCGAGCGATTCGACGCCTACCAGTGGCACACCCAGCAGGTGGAGGACGGCAACGACCTGTCGGCCATCGACGCGGCGATCCGCGCCGCGCGCGCCGACGGGCGCCCCTCGATCATCGCCGTCCGGACGCACATCGGGTTCGGGTCGCCGCACAAGCAGGACACCCAGAAGGCCCACGGGGCCCCGCTCGGGGTCGAAGAGGTCCGCCTGACGAAGGAGGCGTATGGCTGGGACCCCAACCGGACGTTCTACGTGCCGGACGACGCCGAGGGTCTCTTCAGCCGCGCGATCCCGTACGGCGAGCACCTGGTCAACGACTGGGAGGACCGGTTCAGGCGGTACGCCGTGGCCTTCCCGGCCCTGGCGTCGGAGCTGCGCCGACGCCAGGCAGGCGAGCTGCCGGATGGCTGGGACGCGCACCTCCCCGTCTTCGCCGTCGGCGAGGATTTCGCGACGCGGCAGGTGAGCCAGGCCACGATCCAGGTCCTCGCGGCCGCCCTGCCGGAGCTCTTCGGCGGGTCCGCGGATCTCTCCGAGTCGAACCTCACGGACGTCAAGGGCGGGATCGACTTCTCGACCGAGGAAGCCGGCCGGAACCTCCGCTTCGGCGTCCGCGAGCACGGGATGGGCGGGATCGTCAGCGGGATCGCCTACCACGGTGGCTTCCTGCCCTACGGCGCCACGTTCCTCACCTTCAGCGACTACATGCGCGGGTCCGTCCGGATCGCGGCGCTGGCCGGGCTGCACGTCGTCTACGTCTGGACGCACGACTCAGTCGGCCTGGGCGAGGACGGCCCGACGCACCAGCCGGTCGAGCACTACGCGGCCCTCCGGGCGATCCCGAACCTCTGGTTCGTCAGGCCCGGCGACGCGAACGAGGCGGCGGCCGCCTGGGCGCTGGCCGTCGAGCGCTCGGACGGCCCCACCGCCCTTGCCCTGACCCGGCAGAAGCTGCCCACGTTCGCCGCGACCGCCGCGAACGCCCGCGATGGGGTGCGTCGCGGCGGCTACGTCCTGCGCGCCGCGTCCTCCGAAGCCGCGGGCGGGATGCCGTCCCTCATCCTGATCGCGACGGGCTCGGAGCTCCAGCTCGCGATGGGTGCCGCGGACGCGCTCGAGGCGGACGGCATCCCGGCGCGCGTCGTCTCGCTGCCCTGCTGGGAGGCGTTCGACGCCCAGGACGCGGCGTACCGCGAGGCGGTCCTGCCCGCCGCGGTCCGAAAGCGCGTGAGCGTCGAGATCGGCGTCTCGCTCGGCTGGGAGCGCTGGACCGGCGACGAGGGCGCGATCATCGCGCTCGACCACTTCGGTGCGTCCGCGCCCGCCGCCACGATCTTCGAGAAGTTCGGCTTCACGGTCGAGCGGGTCACCGCGGTCGGCAGGGCCGTGGTCCGGGACGGGCTCCGCGGTCGCGTCCCGACGCTGGTTCCCTCGCCGCACGGGGAGGTGCACACCTGATGCGGGTCGCACTCGCGGCGGACCACGGCGGCGTCCAGCTCCGCGACGAGCTGCTGAACCGGCTGGCGGACACCGGGCACGAGCTGATCGACCTCGGCGGCGACGGGGCCGACCCGACCGACGACTACCCGGATTTCGCGCGGCGGCTCGCGCTCGCGATCCGCGACGGCGTGGCGGACCGCGGGATCCTCGTCTGCGGCTCGGGGATCGGCGCCTCCGTCGCGGCGAACAAGGTTCGCGGCATCCGCGCAGCGGTCGCCCACGACACGTACTCGGCGCACCAGGGCGTGGAGCACGACGACCTCAACGTGCTCTGCCTCGGCGGCCGGGTGATCGGCGTCGAACCGGCGGTCGAGTGCGCCCGCGCGTTCCTCGGCGCGTCGTTCTCCGGCGCGGAACGCCATGCCCGGCGTGTCGCCAAGGTGCTCGCGATCGAGGCCGAGGAGTCACGCGCGGGCTGATCCGGCCGGCGGCGCAACGACGATCCGGTCAGCTGCCGTATGGCGGCGCGCCCGACCTGCCGCCGAACGCACCGCGACTACACTGCACCCATCAGGAGGCAGCCGATGGCAGAGACGCTCAACCCGTTCGCCCCGGACGCGCTCGACGCGCGGATCCACGACCCGGCGCTCGCCCAGGCGGTCGAGGCCGCGCTGCGCCGTGCCGACGACGAGCGGTGGGTCGAGCGCCTGCACGACCGCGACGGCACCCTCTGGTCGTCGGACCCGGCGGTCCTCGAGAAGATCGCCAATCGCCTCGGCTGGCTCGACGCGCCGCGCGACTTCGGGGAGCAGGTCCCGGCCCTCGAGGCCTTCGGGGAAAGCATCCGCGGGGCGGGCTTCACCGCTGCGCTCGTGGCCGGGATGGGTGGGAGCAGTCTGGCCCCGGACGTGCTCGCCGACGCGTTCCGTGACATTGCCGACTGGCTCGCCGTCCGAGTCCTCGACTCGACCGATCCGGCCGCGGTCGCTGCCGCCTGGGACGGCCTCGACCCGCTTTCGACGCTGGTGATCGTGGCCACGAAGTCCGGCACGACCACGGAGAGCCTGGCCTTCCAGGCGGATGCCTGGGCCCGGGTTCACGCCGCGCTGCGCGGCGCGGGCGAGCGCCGCGAGTCCCCCGCCGACCTCATGATCGCGATCACCGACCCGGGACGGAGCCTGGAGGCGATCCCCCACCATGACAGCCTCCGCGAGGTCTTCCTCAATCCGGAGGACGTCGGCGGACGCTATTCCGCGCTCACGTACGTCGGGCTGGTGCCGGCATCCCTGCTGGGAATCGACCTCGACGCGTTCCTTGCGTCTGCGCTCGCGATGCTCGCCCGGACCCACGCCACGGACGCGGCGGCGAATCCGGGCGCGGCGCTCGGGATCCTGCTCGGCGTGCTCGGACGTGCCGGCCGCGACAAGCTGACGCTCGTGGCGGACCCGGCCGTGGCTCGCTTCGGGGCGTGGCTGGAGCAGCTGATCGCGGAGAGCACCGGCAAGCACGGCGTCGGGATCGTCCCGATCGCCGGGGAGCCGCTGGGGAACGCCGCGGCGTACGGCCCGGATCGCGTCTTCGTCCGGCTGACGCTCGACGGCGCGCCGCCCCCGGCGCCGGCCCCGGACGGCACGACGGCCGACGACCTCCTCGACGCGCTGGCAGCGGCCGGCCACCCCGTCGTGCGCATCGGCCTCGCGGACCCCATCGACCTCGCCGCCGAGTTCGTGCGCTGGGAGGTCGCCACCGCCATCGCGGGCGTCATCCTCGAGATCAACCCGTTCGACGAGCCGAACGTCACCGAATCGAAGGAGAACACGAAGCGCGTCCTCGCGGAGCTCGAGCGGACCGGCTCGTTCCCGGCCCCCGTGGTCCTCGCCCAGGGCGACGGCCTCGTCCTCGTCGGCGACGCGACGCTCCGCGCGACCGCCGGCGACGGCACCGTCGCCGGCGAGCTGCGGCGCCACATTGCGCGGGCTGACCCGAACGCATACCTCGCGCTCCAGGCGTTCGTCGCGCCGACCCCTGCCCGGGCCGAGGCGATGGACGGGATGCGCGGGCTCCTCCGCGACGCGACCGGTCACCCGACGACGAGCGGGTTCGGCCCGCGCTTCCTGCACTCCACGGGCCAGCTCCACAAGGGCGGCGCGCCGATCGGCTGGTTCCTCCAGCTCACGGCCGACCACCCGGTCGATGTCGAAATCCCGGGACGACCGTTCAGCTTCGGGCAGCTGGTGGATGCACAGGCCCTCGGTGACTTCGAGGCCCTCGAGGCGCACCACCTGCCGGTGCTCCGCGTCCACCTCGGCGCCGACGTCGACGCCGGCCTTGCGGCGCTCGAAGGAGCGCTTCGCGAGGCTCTCGCGTAACCAACGACCGACCGTCAGCCGTCACGCACGGTCACTCCGCGCAGACCAGACAGGGAGACCTCCGATGCGCATCGGCTTCATCGGCCTCGGCCGGATGGGCGCGAACATGGTCCGCCGGCTGGTCCGTGACGGCCACGAGGTCGTGGCCTTCAACCGGACCCCGGAGAGGACGCACGAGATCATGACCGAGGGCGTCGAGGGCGCCTTCAGCGTCGGAGAGCTGGTCGCCGGGCTGCCGGCTCCGCGCGCGGTCTGGATCATGGTCCCCGCGGGCGACGCCACCGAGGCCATGATCGACGAGCTGATGGAGGTCCTCGAGCCGGGCGACACGATCATCGACGGTGGCAACACGAACTTCCACGACGACGTCCGACGCTACGCGAAAGTGGGGGCGAAGGGTCTCAGGTACGTCGACGCGGGTACGTCCGGCGGCGTCTGGGGGCTCCAGAATGGCTACTGCCTAATGGTCGGCGGCGACAGGGACGCAGTCGAGCCCCTCGAGCCGGTCTTCCACACGCTCGCGCCGGCCGATGGGTACGCCCACGTGGGCGGGCCGGGCGCCGGGCATTACGTGAAGATGGTCCACAACGGCATCGAGTACGGCTTGATGCAGGCATACGCGGAGGGGTTCGAGATCCTCCATGCCAGCGACTACAAGCTCGACCTGGCGCAGATCGCCGGGATCTGGCGGTATGGCTCGGTCGTCCGATCGTGGCTCCTCGAGCTCCTCGTCGACGCTCTCGTGAAGGGCCAGGACTTCCCCGGTGTGAAGGGCTGGGTTGCCGATTCGGGCGAGGGTCGCTGGACGGTCCTCGAGGCGATGGAGCACGACGTCCCGGCACCCATCATCACGCTCAGCCTCCAGGCGCGCCTCCGGTCGCGCCAGGACGAGAGCTACGGGGCGAAGGTGCTCGCCGCGTTGCGCAACGAGTTCGGCGGCCACGCCATCAAGACCGAGTAGGTGCGTCGATGACGGACGACGCGCCGGTCGTTGCGGCGGACGAGCTCGCCCTGCCGACGGCGGATGCCCCCGACCCGCCGACGGCGGAGGGCGCCGCGGCCTCCGACGTCCCGGACGCCGCCAAGGCGCCGCCGCGGCCCGGGCGGGCCGGCGAAGAGAGTCCGCGGACCGCGCGCGACCTGCGGCTGGCGCGGCTGGGGAAGCGGCGCGCGACCGGCAAGCCGCTCGACAACCCCCTTCGCGAAGGGCTCCGCCTCGAGCGAGTCCCGGACCCGGCGACCTTCGTCCTGTTCGGCTCGACCGGCGACCTTGCCCACCGGAAGGTGGTCCCGGCGCTCTTCCAGCTGTGGCGCACGAACCTGCTCCCGCACGAGTTCGCGATCGTCGCCATCGGGCGGCGGCCGTACACGGACGACGCCTTCCGCGCGGAGCTCCGGGCCTCGCTCGACGAGTTCAGCCGCGTGCTGCCCATCGAGACGGCGGTGTGGGATGAGTTCGCCTCGCGAATCCGCTACCAGCTCGGCAGCTTCGACGATCCCGCCCTCTACGACCAGCTGGTCGTGCGCCTCGACGACCTGGACCGCGAGCGCGGCACGTTGGGCAACCGTCTCTACTACCTCGCCACCCAGCCGTCGGCATTCGCCGAGATCATCGCCGGGCTGGGCCGCGTCGGGCTCGACCACGAGCAGCACGCGGGGGGCTGGCGACGCATCGTCATCGAGAAGCCGTTCGGGCGCGATCTGACGTCGGCAATTCGGCTCAACCGGGAGGTCGGCAAGGTCTTCCGCGAGTCGCAGGTCTACCGGATCGACCATTACCTGGGCAAGGAGACGGTCCGCAACATCCTGGTCTTCCGCTTCGGGAACGGGATCTTCGAGCCCATCTGGCATCGACGCTACGTCGACCACGTCCAGATCACGGTGGCGGAGTCGATCGGGGTCGAGAAGCGGGGCTCGTTCTACGAGGAGGCGGGCGCCTCGCGCGACTTCCTCCAGAACCACCTCATGCAGCTGCTCTCGCTCGTCGCGATGGAGCCGCCGGCGACCTTCGACGCCGAGGCGCTCCGCGACGAGAAGGTCAAGGTCCTCCGCGCGATCGAGCCCATGAACCCCGACACGGTGGCGGCCAACGTCGTCCGCGGCCAGTACGGGCCGGGCTGGGTGACTGCCGGCCAGGTGGGCGGCTATCGCAGCGAGCCGGAGGTGGACCCGGAATCCGAGACCGAGACCTACGTGGCGGCACGCCTCTTCGTCGACGACTGGCGCTGGGCCGGGGTCCCGTTCTACCTACGCGCCGGGAAGCGCCTGCCGAAGCGCGCCACGGAGATCGCGATCCAGTTCAAGCAGGTGCCGCACGCCCTGTTCAAGGAATCGAGCGTCGATCCCGAGGCGAACCTGCTTGCCCTGCGGATCCAGCCCGACGAGGGAATCCTGCTCCGGTTCGCCGCGAAGGTGCCCGGCCTCGGCGTCGACGTCCGGGCCGTGAACATGGACTTCACCTACGGCTCGGCGTTCAGCGTGGACAGCCCCGACGCCTACGAGACCCTGATCCTCGACGCGCTCCTGGGCGATGCGTCGCTCTTCACCCGGGCCGACGAGGTCGAGAAGGCGTGGGCCATCGTCAACCCGATCATCGACGCCTGGGCGGACGGCCCGGCGCCGGACTTCCCGAACTATGCCGCGGGAAGCTGGGGGCCAGTCGATTCCGATTCGATGCTGGCGCGGGACGGGCGACGGTGGCGGCGGATCTGAGCGCCCCGGTCGCGGGTGGATCGGGAGGCGCCATCGTGCCTCCCGGGATCCCGGTCGCGCCGGGCGACCCGACGCTGCGCTGGTCGAGCCAGGCCACCACGATCGCGGGGATCGAGCACGAGCTGGCGACCTTCTGGGCACTTCCCCAGGTGAACGCGGTCGTCGGCGCTCCCGCGGAACGGACCGTCGCGGCTCGAACCAGCGTCCTCAACCTCGTAGTCGTCGCGCGGAGCCCGGAGCTCGGCGAGCGAGCCGCCTCGACGCTCTCCATGCTGACCGGCCGTCACCCATCGCGGACGCTCATCCTCGTCCCTACGGACCCGGACGGCCCCGACTGGCTGCACGCCCAGGTCAAGGCCTACTGCATGGTCCCCCGCGCAGACGCGCCCGAGACCTGCGCCGAGCAGATCTACGCCACCGCCGGCGGTGCGACCGGTCGCCACCTGGGCGCCATCGTCGCGCCGCTCCTGGTGCACGACCTCCCGGTCACGCTCTGGTGGCCCGGTGAGCCGCCGTTCGGCGCGCCCGTGGCGCGCGACCTGATCGGGATGGCCGACCGGCTGGTCGTCGATGGCTCGAGCTGGGCGGGCGACGGGCTCGACCGCCTGCGGAACCTCGCGGCGCTCGGCGGTGGCTCGCTCGCGATCTCCGACTTCGCGCTCATGCGCCAGGCGCGCTGGCGCGAGGCCGTCGCGTCCGTCTTCGATCGCCCCGAGTTCCTGCCGTATCTCCGCTCGCTGCGGCGCGTCGCGGTCACCTACGGGACCCACGGTGGGCCGGACGCCGAGGCCCGCACGAACATCGTCAAGCCGATCTACCACGTCGCGTGGCTCGCCTCGCGGCTCGGCCTCCGCGTCGTGCGACCCCTGGAGCGGACCGGCCGGCCCGGCCCGATCCGGCGACCGCCACCCGGGTCCGGCCCGGAGCCGGGACGCGGGATGCGCGCGCTCCTGGCCTGGGACCGCGGCGCAGAGGTGGAGGTCGTGATCCGGCCCGTCATCTCGGGGATGCCCGGCGGCACGACGCTGCGGGTGGAGATCCTCGCGGACCGACGCGGGACCGAGCTGCGCGCCGAGGTGACGGCGGAGGCGGAGCGCGTCCACGTCCGCGTCTGGGAGGACGGCGTCGAAGCGCTCGCGCGCCCGTTCATGGCGCCGCGCAGGACGGACGTCGACCTGCTGGCGGAGGCGATCGAGGCGGGCGGCCGCGACCAGGTGGCCATCGGGGCCTCCAGCATGGCCGCGGCCCTGGCGGGCCCGCGCGCCGCGGACCCGGCATGACGGACGGCGCCGGCCGAGCGCCGCGTCGCGACGCCCCGGGGGAGCCCGAGATCCTCGTGGCCGCCACGCCGACTGCGGCAGCCGCGCTCGCGGCCGAACGCCTCGTCCGGGCGATCGAGCTCGCGGTCGCCCGCCGGGGCCGGGCAGACATCGCGACGACCGGCGGCTCGACCTGCCCGGAGCTCTACCGGGCGCTGCTGGCGCGGCCCCTCCGCGACCGCATCCCGTGGGACCGGCTGCACCTGTGGTTCGGCGACGACCGCTTCGTGCCCCGCAGCGACCCGGAGTCGAACCTCCAGCCCGTCGACACGGTCCTGCTGGCCGGCGTCGCCGTCGCGGGGCTGGAACCCGCGCCACTCCCGCCAGGGAACGTCCACCCGGTCCCGGTCGACGCGACACTCGCCGTCGGTGGTGGCCCGGCCGACGCCGCCGCGTCCTACGAGGCCGCGCTGCGTGCCGTCCTTCCGGCCGATGACGCCGGGCGGCCGGTCTTCGACGCGATCACCGTCGGGATCGGGCCCGATGGCCACCTGCTCTCCGTCTTCCCGGGCAGCGCCGCGTTCGACGCGCCCGGCTGGGTCGTCCCGGTCCCGGCCCCGACCCATGTCCAGCCTCACGTCTCGCGCGTGACGCTCACGCCCGGCGCGCTCGACGCGACGCCGACCCTCCTCCCCGTCGCGTTCGGCGGCGGCAAGGCTGCCATCCTCGCCGCGATCCTCGATGGACCCCGCGACGAGCGGCACCTGCCGGCGCAGCGGGCCCGACGAGCCGGCGCCACCTGGGTCCTCGACGCGGCCGCGGCCGGGAACCTGCGGTCGGGCTGACCTCCCCCGCGGCCGTCGGGTGGCGGCTATGATCCTTGCTCGGACTGCGTCCCCGACCGGACGCGGCTGCGGCCGGCATCCCGGTCAGGCAGGGCGAGGCGCGTGTGTTCTCCCGGATCACGATGGGCTTCGGCGTGGTGATCGTCGCGGTGTGCGGCCTTGTCGCCGTCGTCGGAGCCACGACGCTCAGCACGGCGATCGTCCCGGCCATCCTCGGCGGGCTCTTCGTCCTGCTGGGATGGCTCGGCCGGAACACGCCGGTCCAGCCGACGGCGCGGCAGCGGTCGCCATCGCTCTTCTCCACCATCCTCGCGGCCGCGCTGGTGTTCAGCTCCGCCCGCGGCATCTCGCTCATCCTCGATGGGCTCAGCACGGGTGCGGCACCGACCGCCACGGGCGTCTTCCTCTTCCTGATGGCGCTCGCCGGGATCGGGTACATCGTCTTCGGTGCTTGGACGGACATCTCGGAGGCGCGGCGGATCGCGCGGGCGCGTTCTGCCGCTCCAGCCCGCCGCCGATCGGGCCGCTGAGGCGACCGACGACCGATCTGCTGCGCTGCCCGCTCGACTCCCGCGAGAGTACGATGTCCGCCAATCGAATCGTCCGGTCGTGGGATCCCACGCGACCGACCCGCCGCGAACCGGCCCCGCGCCAGGGCCACGGAGGACGCCGAGGATGACGACCAAGCCGCCCACGCCGCCCACGCCGCCTACGCCGCCCTCACCGCCCGCGGAGGTCACGAAACCGCTCGACCACACCGTCGACGGGCGACCCTACTCGCCCGGCCTGGAGGGCGTCCTCGCCGCCGAGACATCGCTGGGCCTCGTCGACGGCGCCAACGGCCGGCTCATGTATCGCGGCTACCGGATCGGCGACCTCGTGGCGCACGGCTCGTATGCATCGGTCGCGAACCTCCTCTGGACGGGCGAGTGGGACCCGAAGGCCCGGCTGACGACAGGCCGGGTGCCATCTGCCGTCATCTCGACGCTGCGCGCACTCCCGCGGACGGCGAAGCCGATGGATGCCCTGCGGACCGCCGTCTCGGTCTGGGGCGCGACACAGGTGCTCGACTGGCCGCCGACCGCGATCCAGGCGCGCGCGCTGACCGAGTTCTCGCCGTCCGCCCTCGCCGCCTTCATCCGCCTGCGCGAGGACCTCGAGCCGATCGACCCGGATCCGAAGCTCGACATCGTCTCGGGCTTCCTGTATCAGCTCACCGGCGTGCGTCCGGACCGTGCAACCGCGCGCGCGCTCGATGCCTACTTCATCGTGGGCGCGGAGCACGGCCTCAACGCGTCGACGTTCGCGGCACGGGTGATCACGTCGACGCGCTCGGACATCGCATCGGCCGTCGCCGGGGCAATCGGGGCGATGAAGGGCCCCCTCCATGGCGGCGCACCGTCCGAGGTCGTGGAGCAGATCCACAAGGTCGGCTCGCCCGAGCACGCCGAGGAGTGGATCCGCGACGCCCTCGCCCGCGGCGAGCGGCTGATGGGCTTCGGCCACCGCGTCTACCGGGCCTACGACCCGCGGGCGACTGCGCTCCGCAAGGTCGTTGAGGCGATGCCGGCGAGGCCGGACTGGCTCGAGCTCGCGATCAAGGTGGAGGACGTCGCGCTGCGTGTCCTGGAGGAGAAGTACCCGGACCGCCCGCTGAAGACGAACGTCGAGTTCTACGCCGCCGCCGTGCTCCAGGGCGTCGGCCTCACGCCGGACCTCTTCCCGGCCACGTTCGCGCTCGCGCGCCACGCGGGCTGGACCGCCCACGTCCTGGAGCAGGCCTCGGCCAACCGGCTGATCCGGCCGGACGCGCGGTTCATCGGCGTCGAGGAGCGCGACCTGCCGACGTAGTCGGCCCCGCGAGCACGGGCGCCCGAAGAGGGCGCGGACGCCTCGCCGACGGTCGCACGGCCCGTCAGGGAGTCGGGTCGCTGCGCGCCGCCCGGGCCCTCCGCAGCGAGACCGCCACGCCCGTTCCGCCGACAACGAAGACCACGGCCCCAGCGAGGAATGGGGCCGGGATCCCGCCGACCCCCGTTGCCGCGGCCCCCACGGTCGGCCCCACGATCCCGGCGACGTACAGGGGGAGCAGGACAAGGTTCAGCGTCGTGGAGCGCCGCTCCGGCGCCACCTCCACCGCCACCAGGCCGAAGACCATCGCCTGTGTTGCGGCCTGGAGCGCCGAATACACGACGGTGACCCCGGCCAGCACGGCCACCGTGGGCGCGACCGCGGTCCCGAAGAGCGCGACACC
>JADGQH010000134.1 GCA_017881985.1 Chloroflexota bacterium
GCGGACCGGGAAGCGCCCGCTGAGCACCCCGGGTTCCAGCGTCGCCAGTCCGGCTGCAGCACCGAGCGCACACCGCGGAGCCTCGATCCCGCCCGCCAGGCAGATGCGCATGGTCCCGACCAGCCGGTCGTCCCAGCCGAGCTTGCGCGTCGGATCGCGGGCCGCCCGCTCGATGCTGTCATGCAGGTAGGGGTTCGTCATCCGTGCAACCAGGTCGGCGGCATAGGCGTTGTAGCCGGCAGTGGTGAACAGCGGATCGGCCCCTCCGAACCGGCGGACCAGGGCCGCCCCGGACTCCCGTTCGAACGCGTCGACCAGGAGCTGCATCGCCCCGTCCACCCGCGCGAGGTCCGCGAACACGTCCAGACCAAGGTGCACGCCGAGAAAGGCCCCGAGCGCGTGGGTGGCGTTGTGGCCGTAGAGCTTCGCGAACTCGAATGGCTCGAGGTCGGCCACGGCGAGGAAGGTCGGAAAGCCGGGCGCCCCGGGAGCAAGGGTCGCCGCAGTCGGCGCCGCGCTCGACACGCGGATCGCGTCGAAGGCCTCGACGAGCATCGCCGACGGATAGACGGGCGTGAGGCGCGAGAGGCCGAGCGTCGCGATCACCGCTGGATCGGCCTGCATCCCGCTCATCTTCCCGATGACCGTGTCACGGGCGTCGAGACGGGCCGCAACGAGTCCCAAGGACGATCCGTCGACTGCCGCGACGAGCGCGCTGGCCGCGTTGATCGAGTTCTCCGCGGCGTAGAGCACGAGCGGCTCCGGCCGGCTCCTCCGCGACAGCCCCGCGGCCAGCAGCCTCGCCGGGCTCGTCGCGTCCCCTCGATCGTAGAAGGCCGTGCCGGGCAGGCACGTCACGGCCACGTCGGCGTCTGCGATGGCAGCGACGATGCGCTCGCGGTCCGCGGCGGCGACCGGGTCGAGCGCGTCGACCGGACCGATCTCGTGCGTCGCCACGCCTGCCGCGTGGGCGACGTTGAGGGAGAACCGGCCGTCGTTCCGGCGCAGGGCGTCGACCAGCGGCGACTGCACGTCAACCACGACGGGCGGGGCGTAGGCACCCGTCCGGAATGCCTCGAAGACGAAGAGCCCGGCCCCGATCGGGCCGAACCCGAACACGACGAGCCGCTGGTCGCCATTGAACGTCATCCGGGTCACCCGCCGAGGAGGGCGCGTTCGTCCTCGCCTGTCCAGCTGTCGACTGCGCGGATCACGGGCAGGCGGTGGTTCGGGTAGACGACCGCTTTCCCATCGTTCAGGCGGTCCCTGATCATCGCGAGGAAGTCGGCGGTGTGCTCGAGGTCGCCGACGTGGCTGATATGCCGCGCTGGGTCGATGCGCCCGGACGCCATCAGATCGACGGCGGCGGCGAGATCGTGCGGGCCCCCGCCGCTCGACCCCGTGACCGAGAACTCGCCGTAGTGGACCGCGCGGCCGTCGAGGCCGACGATGGCGTCATCTGACGCGAGCCCGCCGAAGAGGTCGAGGACGCCGTACCGGGCGACGAGCTGCTGGGCCCACTCGACCGCCCCCGAGTTGCCGGCGGCCACGATGACGTCGTCGGCCAGCGCGCCATCCCCGAGGTCCAGGATGACCGCTCGCAGGTCAGTGCCGACCGGGTTCACCGTCACCAGCGAGACACCGAGCTCACGCGCCCGGTCGCCGAAGCGCGCACGCACGAGGTCGAGGCGCCGATCGTGGCGATCCGCGACGACCACCATGCGCGGACCCGCCCCCAGCGCGACGTCGAGGTGCATCCGCCCCATGGCGCCGGCCCCGATGATGACGACGATCCCGCCCGGTCGCAGCCCCAGGACCGCATGGCGCGCCAGGCGCGGATCCGGCTGCACCAGGTGCAGGTGGTGGGCGTGCGCCGAGATCACGCACGAGATGGGCTCCGCGATGGCCGCGTGCGCCGCCGGGATGGCGGCACCCTCGAGCGGGATGAGGCACCCCGCGTCGATCGCCTCCTGCCCGATCAGCACGTACTCGGCGAGCAGGCCGGGCAACGTGTAGCCGATCGCGACCTTGCGGATGCCCTGGCCGTGGTTCGGGTACCAGTCCCGGTTGGTCACCGGGGCCGCGTCGATGGCGGGCTGCACGGCATAGCGCTCGCCGATCGTGAAGCGGTCGGCGAGCCCCTCCCCGGTCGCCGCCACGGTGATCACGCCCTCGTCGCCGAGGATTGCGGGGTGGGCGACGAGGTCCCAGCCGTACATCAGCGTGTGCGCGGAGCCCTGTGCGATGACCTTGTTGACGGAGCTGCAGATCCCCGCCGCGTCGACCCGGCCCACGAGCTGGCCCGGCCCGGGGCGCGGCGTCTCGATGAATCGTGTGCCTGCGTGGTCGAACCCCTGTCCGTCGAGCACGAACGCTCGCATCGTGTCGGGCAGGCCGATGCCGGTGCGGGAGGTCGCCGTGGGCTCCATGGTCGGGTTCGGACCTCCTGTACGAGCCGTGGCGTCGTGCCGTGTCAGCGCGTGGTGACCGTCTTCGCGGCACCCATGAAGGCGCGGGTATCGGCGAACGAGCGGATGCCCTCATACGCTCCGACCGCCTGCACACAGCAGGCGCCGACGGCATTGCCGAGGGCTGCGGCATCAAGGGCCGTGAAGCCCTCGAGGAGGCCGCGCAGGAAGCCGGCGCACCAGGCATCGCCGGCGCCGGTGGCATCGACCTGCTCAACCTCGAAGCCCGGGACATACCGGGCCTCGTCGGCATCGGCGATGTAGCAGCCGTCTCGACCGAGCTTGATCGCGACGACGCCGACGCCCTGCGCGCGGAGCGAGGCCGCGATCGCGGGCGGGTCGCTGAGGCCCGTGATCGCCTCCGCCTCGGGATGGCTGGGGAGGAAGTAGTCGAGGTGCGGGAGGCAGGGGCGAACCTTCGCCGGGAGGGCGCCCGTGGGATCCCAGACGGTGTCGAGAGCTGTCAGGAGACCGCGGGTCCGGGCCTCCGCAAGCACCGATGGAACCTGGTCGTCAAAGGCGCCGAGGAGCCCGAACTGGCCCACGAACAGGACGCGCGACGCCGCGACCGCGTTCCAGTCGATGTCGGCTGCGTCGATGCGTCCATTTGCGCCGACCGAGTGGACGAACGCGCGCTCACCGTCGCGGGCGACGAACCCGAGGGAGGTCGACGTGCCCACGTCGGGACTCACGCGGACCCCGTCGGTGATGGCGCCGTGCGCCTGGAGCATCGCCACGATGCGCTCGCCGAGCGGGTCCCGTCCGATCCTGCCGACCAGGCGGACCGACGTCCCGAGCCGGGTCAGGGCCGACGCGCAGTTGTGGGCGCATCCGCCCGGGGTGAAGACCACGGTCTCCACGAGGGACAGCCGCCCGAACCGCGGCAGCTCATCCACGGGTCGAGCGAGCAGGTCGGCGGTGATCCCGCCGACACACGTGACGTCCGCCCGCAGCAACCCGACCACGTCTCCGTCTCTCCGCCTGCCACAGCAGAACCGGCCTTCATCGAGCTCGTCGACAACGGTGTCGATTCCCCGTCGCCAGTGTGCCACGGCCTCGCGAGGTCGCGCAGGACCCCATCGCTCCACGGCACCCATCAAGTCACAACACCGGCCAGCGGCCGGCTGAAAGGGCTGTCGAAGCGTACCCTTCCGCCTGTGTCGTGCTCGCCCCGCGCCACGCCCACGGACGTGACGGGGCCGAATCCGTGGCGCCATCACGCTGCCTGCACGGAGTGGATGGTGGGCGAGATCGAATGCCGTACCGAGGCAGGAAAGGGAGCCAGCGTGTCCGTCAACACCGAACCCTCGATCACAGCCACGGCATCGGACATGGACCGGGCCCTCGACGCCGGCGGCGGAATCGTCCGCCTGGCCCCGACGTGGGTCCCGCGGGCCTTCTGCACGCCCGGGCGCCGGATCAAGCTCCACCCGGACGACTACTTCCCCTTCCAGCAAGGGCGAGGCGGCATCGACGAGCGGTGGCTCTCGTCCACCGTGCACGCCGACAACGGGCCGCTGACGGGCGAGCTCGAGGGCGTCAGCCTCGTCGTGGGGCCCGAGGGCGGTCTCATGCCCTTCGATGCCTTCGTCCAGCACCATGGCGCGCAGCTCATCGGCGACCGGCTGTGGGCGGAGTACCAGGGCTGGCCGATGTACTCCAAGTTCTTCGACAACCAGTTCCCGCTGCCGCTGCACGTCCACCACCGCGACCAGCACGCGGTGGCGCTCGGCAAGAAGGGCAAGCCGGAGGCCTACTACTTCCCGCCGCAGATGAACAGCCATCTCGGGGAGTTCGGGGTCACCTACTTCGGACTGCACCCGGAGACCACGAAGACCCAGGTCGCCGAGCGCCTCGCGCAGTTCGCGGCCGGTGGCGACAACCGGATCACGGACCTCTCGCGCGGCTACCGGATCCACCTCGGAACCGGCTGGAACGTGGCCGCCGGCGTGCTCCACGCACCGGCCAGCGTCTGCACGTACGAGCCGCAGCGCGCCAGCGACGTCGCGTGCCTGTGCGAGTCCTGGTCGAACAACCGCGAGGTCATGCGCGACCTGCTCTGGAAGGACGTCCCCGCGGATCGGGTCGGCGACGTCGAGTACATCGTGGAGCTGCTCGACTGGGAGCGGAACGTCGACCCGGACTTCGTGACCAGCAACATGATGGTCCCCGTCGAGAGCCGGTCATCCGCCTCATCCGGCGACGACTGGACCGAGCGCTGGATCGTGTACCGGGCCCCCGAGTTCAGCGCGAAGGAGCTCACGGTGGAGCCGGGCGGGACGGTCACGGTCCGCGACACGGACGCCTACGGCTGTGTCGTCGTGGGGGGCTTCGGCTCGATGAACGGACGAACCATCTCCTCGCCCACGCTGATCCGGTACGGCCAGCTGACCGAGGACGAGTTCTTCGTGTCCGCCTCCGCGGCCCGCACGGGAGTGACGATCATCAACGCCAGTGGCACCGAGCCCCTGGTGATTCTGAAGCACTTCGGTCCCGGGAACGAGGAGCTTGCCGCGGACCGCGACCAGCTTCAGGCGCTCGGTCGCCGGTAGCCGGGCCCGCCGCTCAGACCGCTCGCCACCCAGGCGGCCCGTTCGCAGGAGCGCGACCGTACGTCCTGCGGCGTAACTGCGGGGGCGCTCACGCCCCCGTGGCGCGATCGAGATACCGATCGATGGGGAGGATCGTGGACTCCAGGGGTCCATGGACTTCCACGGACGCCGAGGCCGCCGCGACGCCCACGCGGACGCAATCCTGCGGGTGGGCTCCGAGCGCCGCGGCCACCACGTAGCCCGCCGCGAAGATGTCCCCCGCCCCGTCAGGGTCGATCTCGGTCACGCTGGGCGCGGGCACCGACCAGCGTCCGGCCGGTGTCGCCACGATGGCACCTGCCGCGCCGGCCTTGTAACAGACCGCCCCTCCCCGCTCGAGGATCGCCGTCTCGGATCCGCCGAGCGCCTCGAGCTCTCCCGCCGACGCGAGGACGACCGTAGCGGCGCCCAGGAGGATGTCGAACTGGCGGCGCGTCTCCGGAGGCAGCTCGGCGGCCCGGACGTTCGGATCGAAGGAGATCGGGGTGCCCGCCGCGATGGCGCGCTCGATCGCCAGCCAGGCCGTCGCGCCCGTTTGCCCCCCGAACCAGAGCGTCGCTCCGGAGACGTGCAGCCAATCGGCCGGCGTGGCCCGATCGAGGGCCGCGGCGTCGACATGAAGGGCTGCCGTCCCCTCGAGATGGAACATGAAGGTGCGGCTGCCGTCGGCCTCGTAGGTCACGAAGACCGCGGCCGTCGGAGCTCGGGGATCCACGACCAGGCATCGAGTCGACATGCCATGCGATGCGAGCCGCTCCCGGAATTGCAGCCCGAACATGTCGTCGCCCACCCCTGCAGCGAGCTCGACATGCGCGCCCAGCCGGGCCGCGGCGCTTGCGAAGATCACGGGCGCGCCGCTCGGGAACGGCCCGTGGAAGACGAGCGGCGCGTCGGTCGGGTAGTGCATGAAGGCCGTGATCGCCTCGCCGACGACCAGGATCGTCGGCCGTGCCGTCCTGTCTGTCCCTGTCTTCATGCTGTGCTGTTCCTCCGTGACAGCCCTGCGATCAGGGTTCCCTGGGATGGGCGACGACGCGCCGGCGCGTGCGGAGTCCCCGCGCGGAGCACCGTCGCGCCGGAGGTCCGGCACGATGCGACCCCTTCGGCGATGTCGAGCCGGCGCCTCGGAGCGGCCCGTGGCAATGCGCGCGCGACGCCGCGGGATCTAGCCGGTCATCGTCGGTTCTGGCCGCGCCGACGCAGCTGGTCGATCCAGACGGCAATGATGAGGACCACGCCGACGGCGATCAGCTGCCAGTACGGGTTGACGCCAACGATGATGAAGCCGTTCTGGAGCACGGCCGGAATCCAGACGCCGATCAGGGTGCCGAGAACCACGGCGACGCCACCGAACAGGCTGGTGCCACCCAGCGCCACGGCGGTGATCGCCTGGAGGTTGTCCGTGGTGTGCCCGCCCACCGACGTGGTCGAGAAGTACGCAAGGGACAGGAAGCCGCCGAACCCGCTGGCGACGCCGCCGATGATGTACACCTTGAGCAGGTGCCGGCGCACCCTGAGGCCGACGCGTCGCGCAGCCTCCTCGTTCGAACCGACCGCGAGGGTATGCCGTCCGAAGACGGACATGTGCATGCCGACGTAGCCGACGACGACGACCACGACGGCGATCAGCACGAGGTTCGAGATTCCGGGGATCAGGTGGCCGGTGGCCACGGGGTTGAGCGCATAGGTCGCGACGTTCACGCCCTTCTGGAGGAGGAGCCCGACGCCCAGCCCACCGCCCAGCGTGCCCAGGGTGGCGAGCATCGGGGGGATCCGCATGTACGCGACGACGAAGCCGTTCACCGCCCCGAGGAGAAAGCCCGCGAACAGGGAGGCGGCCAACGCGGCGAGGATGTAGAACGCCGTCGTGTTCTCCCCGGCGATGTCGATGGCGGTACCGCCACCGGCAACCGGGATGTGGCCCAGGACCTGCGCGGCGAACACCTCGCCGAGGATGATCCCGCTCGGGATCGACAGGTCGATGCCCGCGGTCGCGATCACGAACGTGGTTCCGACGCTCACGACGGTCAGGATCGCCACGTTCTGGGCCAGCAGCGACAGGTTGCTGGCGGTGCCGAACTTTCCGGGTGCCAGCACGGAGAAGACCACGATCAGGACGAGCAGGAAGGCCAGCGTGATCCAGACGGGGGTCGTGGCCAGGCGGCGCAGAAGCGAGGGCCGCGGCTCGACGTTGGCCGTGACGTCGGAAGACTTCTCTGCCTCGAGCTCGGCCTCCAGGGCAGCCTTCGTCGAGTCCGTCATGCCGTCACCTCGTTGGCGTAAGCGCCGGAGATCGATGCGATCAGTCGGTCCACGTCGGCCTCGCCGCGTCGGAAGCGGGCGACCCGCGCGCCCAGGCGCATGACCTCGATCCGGTCGGCGACCTGGAGGACCTCGGGAAGGTTGTGCGAGACGAACACCACGGCCAGCCCACGAGCTCTGACCGTATCGATCAGCTCGAGCACCTTCCCCGTCTGGATGACGCCGAGCGCGGCCGTCGGCTCGTCCATGATGATCACGTGGCTGGCCCACATGGCGGCCCGGGCGATCGCCACCGACTGGCGCTGGCCGCCCGAGAACGAGGCGACCGGCACCCGCAGGTCCTGCACCAGGCCGACGCCGAGCATCTTGAAGCTTGCGGCCGTCTGCCGGCGCATCTCGGCCTGGTCGGTGAGGAAGCGGAGCCGTCGAAGCTCGCGGCCCAGGAAGACGTTCGCCGCCGCGTCGAGATCGGGCGCGAGCGCGAGGTCCTGGTACACGGTCTCGATGCCCAGGCCCGCCGCATCCAGCGGGTTGCTCATGCGCACGGCATTCCCGTCGACGAGGATCTCCCCCGCGTCCGGCGAGTAGACCCCGGACATGGCCTTGATCAGGGTCGACTTGCCGGCGCCGTTGTCGCCCACGAGAGCCGTGACCTCGCCGGGATACGCCTCGAACGACGCCCCGCGGAGGGCGCGCACGGTGCCGAAGGACTTGACGATCGATCGCGCCTCGAGCGCGGCCACCCGTGAGCCAGTCGCTGGGGCGCCCGGGTTCATCGATGGATCAGTGCTGGTCATGCGCCTGCCTCCGAGAGCCATTGGCCACGTGTCTGCCTGGGTTCACGGTTCCGGCCAGGTGTCGCGCGATGCCGCATCCGCGGGTCGTGCCAGCCCCGGTCAACCGATGCTCCGCTCCGTCGTGGTGGTCCTGCGCCGGGCGCGCTTGCCCGAGAGGATGCCATCGTACGCGTGCTTTGTGGGGGCCGAGCCAGGGGGCGGGTGAGCGCCGGTGCTGGCGGGGCCCCGCCTCACGAGGCCCCCACGATCCACGGCGCCGACGTTCGGGACATACAGCTCGTCGGGGCCGATGAGGAACGGCACCAGGACGGCGTGTCGAGGCGGCCCCTGCAGGCCCGCCAGCCTCTCGACGAGCAGCTCCGCAGCGAGCTGACCGACGCGGTCCGGTCCGGAGCCGACGACGACCAGTGGTGGCGATACCAGGAGGTCGTTGTCGTCG
>JADGQH010000135.1 GCA_017881985.1 Chloroflexota bacterium
GGCACGGCCGGTCGCGAGCGTGCGGGGGTCGGCCACGATGCCGGCCCAGCCGCTGACCTCGATCCCGGCCCCCTCGGGGAGGATCGACGGATCGGGCTCTTCGCCGATCGCGACGAGGATCGTGCTGGCCGGGACCTCCCGGATCGCACCGGGAACTGCCGCGTAGACGGGACGGCCGCGCTCGACCTGGCCCGTCGGCCGCTGCTCCTGGACGCGGAGCGCCATGACGGCCCCCTCGCGCCCGACAACCTCGGTCGGGGCAAGCCCGGCGAGGATCGTGATCCCCTCGCGTTCGGCCGCTTCGACCTCCTCTTCCTGGGCCGGCATGTCACCCCGGCCGCGTCGGTAGACGATGCTCACGGAGTCGGCGCCGGAGCGCCACGCGGAACGAGCGGCGTCCATGGCCGTGCTGCCGCCGCCGACCACGATGACCGGGCCGGACAGGCGCGGGTTCTCGCCGAGGTTGACCTCCTTGAGGAAGCGCGTCGCCGGGATGACCCCGCGCGCGTCGTCGCCGGGGACGCCGAGCCGCCGGCTCTTGGAGGCGCCGGTCGCGAGGAAGACGGCCTTGAAGCCCTCGCGCTCGAGGTCGCCGAGCGTGAAGTCGCGGCCCATCGCGGTGTCCAGCCGGAGCTCGACGCCGAGCCCGACGATCCGCTCGATCTCCTCGCGGAGCACCGATCGCGGCAGGCGGTACTCGGGGATCCCGATCGCCATCATCCCGCCCGGCACCGGCATGGCCTCCATGACCGACACCGAGTACCCGAGGCGAGCGAGGTAGTACGCGGCGGACATGCCAGCGGGGCCACCACCGACGATCGCGACGCGCTCGGCACGCTTCTTCGCGGGCCGGGGGACCGCCGGGAGCTTCCCGTGCTCGACGGCGAAGCGCTTGATGGTCCTGATCGAGATGGGCTCGTCCAGCGTCCCGCGCCGGCATGCCGACTCGCACGGCGCCGTGCAGATCCAGCCGCAGACGGACGGGAACGGGTTCACCTCGGCGGCCACCGCGTAGGCGTCGTCGTACCGTCCGGCCGCCACGAGCCCGACGTAACGGCCCGCGTCGGTGCCGGCCGGACACGCTTCCTGGCACGGCGCGATGGGCGATGCGGGGCCTTCGGTGACCATCGACTGCCAGACCTGCCACGGCTCGGGCCGCGAGCGGGTTCGCCAGGTGAAAAGGTCGCCGAAGGGCGAATCGTGGACCGGCTTGAGCGCCTCGCGGGTGACCGCGGAGAGCGGCACCCAGCCGCCTTCATCCGCGGTCGGCCGCTCGATGGGGCCCTGGCGCGCGACGAGCGGCGTCGGCTCCTTCATCACGGCCAGCGTCATGACGTTCGGCGGGCACTCCCGAATGCAGATCGAGCAGCCAATGCACTCGCCGACCTGGACGGGGTGCTCCATCATCCACGGGAGCGGCCCGCCGCCTTCGCTGCCCACTTCGATGCCGGCCGCAGCCGGGCGGCTCATATCGAGCGCCTCGACCGGGCAGACGTCCATGCAGACGCCGCAGTTGATGCAGTTCGCGTGGTCGATGTCGATGCGATAGCCCATGGCATGCCTCCCTGCGGATCCCGCCCGCCGAGCATGCGGCCCGAGGTCGGGATGCGCCACGTTCGGTCGAGCGGGAGGAGTACCCGTCCGACCGGGTGGGGGCCGGGGGCCGTTTGGCCCGGGTCATCGCGGGCCGTTCGGCATGCCGGCGCGGCGCCGTGGCGGCGGCGCTCCGTTCGCGCGGCGCGGCCGTGGCTCGGCGGTCAGCTCACCGATCGGGGACGAGGCCCTCCCTGACCGCTCGGGCGGCCACCTCGGTGCGGCTGCCCGCGTGGAGCTTCTCCAGGATGTTGCGGAGGTGGAACTTGGTCGTGTTCTCGGAGATCCCCAGGTCGGCGGCGATCTCCTTGTTCCGCAGCCCGGCGACCACGAGCCGGAGCACCTCGACCTCGCGCTCGGTCAGGCGATCCGGCTCCGGCGCGACTCCCCCGCTCCCGGCTCCCGCGGTCCGGGTGGTCGGGCGGGCGACCTCGGTGAGGATCCGCGCCGCGGTCACCGGCGAGATGGCGACCTCGCCACGCTCGACCGCCTCGAGCATCGCCCGAAGCTGCGGTGCCTCGAGGTCCTTGAGGAGGTAGCCGCGGGCACCCGCCTTGATCGCCGTGAAGAGGTCGTCCTCGTCCTCGCTCGCGGTGAGCATCACGATCGGGATCTCTGGGTGGTTCGCGGCAAGGCGCACGGTGGCGTCGATGCCTCCCCCGCCGGGCATCCGGACATCCATCAGGACGAGATCGGGAGCGAGCTGCTCGGCGAGCTCCACCGCGCCATCGCCGTCCGCGGCGAACCCGACGACCTCGTGGCCCCACGCGGCGAGGAGCGAGGCGACTCCGTCGCGGAAGAGCGCGTGGTCGTCGGCCAGGAGGACGCGCATCAGGCCGTGACCGGCGTCGGCCCGGGCGTCGGCCCGGGCGCACGTTCGGGTGCCACCTCGGGCGACGGCTCGCGTGTCAGGTCCACGGCCGCGGCCGGCGCGGGCTCAGGGGCCGCGCTCGACGTCGCTCCGGGCGTCGCATCCTGCGCGGGCATCGATTGCTCATCGGGCTTTGGCTCGTGCGGCAACCCTTCCGCCACCTCGACGACCGGGCGGAACGGTGCCGCGAGCCGGACGACCGCGCCGCCGTCCGGGGCGTTCTCCAGGTCGAGGGTCCCGCCGATGCCGGCAGCCCGCTCGGACATCGAGCGGAGGCCGTAGTGCGGGCGGCCGTCCCCGGGCCCGCCGGCCGTGAAGCCGCGGCCGTCATCGCGGATCGCGACGATCAGGCGATCCGCCTCGGAGCGGAGGTCGATGGTCACCCGCCGCGCGCCCGCGTGCTTGCGCACGTTGGTCAGCGCCTCCGCGACGATCCGGAACGCCTGCGTCTCCACCTCCGGTTCGAGCCGCGCCGCCTCGACCTCCGGCGCCGCGTGGACGCGAATGGCGAGCTTCGCCGACTCCGCAACGCCCGCGGCATGCGCTCGGATCGCGGCCACGAGCCCAGACGCGGGCCCGATGGGGCTGCGCAGGCCGAGGATCGTCTCGCGGACGTCGACGTAGACGGATCGCGCCGCAGCCGAGAGCTCGCCGAGCTGGGCGCGCGCTTCGTCGACACGGCCCATGGCAAGGAAGCCGTCGACGGCCTGCGACTTCGTGTTCACGTAGCCGAGCACCTGCGAAAGCCCATCGTGGAGCTCGCGCGCGATCCGCTCCCGCTCGCCGACGACCGCGAGCTCCCGCAGCCGCGCCTCCAGCCGGGCG
Organism: Chloroflexota bacterium; assembly: GCA_017881985.1. Classification (GTDB taxonomy): domain Bacteria; phylum Chloroflexota; class Limnocylindria; order Limnocylindrales; family CSP1-4; genus CTSoil-043. The sequence goes on from JADGQH010000135.1 coordinate 3,290, forward strand.
TTCTCCAGGGCGATCGTGGCCTGGTTGGCGAGCGACGACAGCGTCTCGACCGCGTCCGCATCGAAGCCGCGCGCCTCCGCCGCCCCAACGGCGAGCAGCCCGATCGTCGTCCCGCCGCGCTGCAGGGGCGCTGCCACGCGAGCGACCGCGGATGCCGGCACCACGAAGCGGAGGATCTGGTCGGCGGCCGTTACCTCGAGCCCATCGGCCGGATCCGGTCCGGGGGCAGAGGGCGTCGCGACCAGCGCGCCCGGGATCGCGCTCGCCGCGCGACGGGCGAGGCGACCGTCCGGACCGGCCAGGAGGAGCACGACGGCGTCCACCCCGAGGAGCTCGCGGGTGTGGGTCACGATGGCATCGAGCACGCGATCGACATCGGTCAGGGAGGCGAGCGCGACGCTCACGCGGTGCAGGGCGCGGGCGGATGTCTCGCGGGCTTCGAGCTCCTGGTTGCGCCGGCGGAGGGCGCCGGTGAGCGTATCGATCCTGCCGAATGCGAGCGCGCCGAAGATCCCGCCGAGCACCAGCGTGACGGCCACCACGACGAGCGTGTCGACCGGGAAGGCGAATGCCTCGTCGAGAAGCTGGTCGCTGACGATCTCGATCGCGCCCACGACGAGCGCGGGCACGAGGACGAGGAGCCATCGGGCTCGATTGTTCACGTGGACCTCGAAGCCGACCCGCGGGTGGGGTCCCGGACGGTCGCCCGAAGCATACGCCCGGGTCGCCGCGGGTCCGGCCGGCAGCGAGCCCACCTCACTCGCGTGGTACTGCCGCCTCGTGGCGCAGCAGGACGCGAGTCAGGTCGTCGATCGCGTCCCGGAACGCGATCACGAGATCGGCCGGAAGGACCTCCGCGACCGAATCCTTCGGTCCATACGCGGCACGCGCCCGTCGGGCCACGGAGCGCAGCTCACCGGCAGGGGCGTCACGCAGGCGATCGGGCAAGGGCTCGAGGAAGGCGGCCCACCGCGCGGCGCCCGGCGAGCCCGCTGATTCCGCCGCCCGCGCCGCGTCCACGAGGCGGTCCGCGTGGCGCGCGGCCGCGAGCGCGGCCTCGTCGATCGCCGGGAGCTCGTGCCGCCCGGGGCGGAATGGCTGCGCCGACACCGCGCCGGTCAGTTCAGCCCGGTCGGCTCGGCGATCCGCTCGACGACCAGCGAGATCCGCTTGCGCTCGGACCCGTTGACGAGGACCCGGAGCGAATGGTCGCCGGGAGCGTTGAACCCGAGGTTCCAGAGGTCGATCGCGAACGTGACGACCGTGTCACGGCCGTCCCGCGGCCCATGCGCGGCGATCAGGCCGTTCGCCCCGGCGATCTCGGACCCGTCGGGAGCCAGCAGCACGAAGCGGACGTCGTGCTCCTTGTCGAGCTCGGGCGAGGTAACCAGCAGCCCGACGACGAGCGCCAGGTGCGGGTGCCGGAACGGGAACGACTGTGCGCCCAGCCTCGTGACACCACCGCCGAGCACGTGGAACTTCTCGCCGGGGCGGGCGTCGGCGGAGTCGGCAAGGAAGGCGAATTCGATCTCGGGCATGCCCGGATGGTACGTCCCCGGCGATCCGGCCGCCGGTCGGTCCGTCGCCTCGACCGGCGGCTCCACCGCCAGCTCGAGCGGCGGCTCCACAGCAGCTCGATCTGCGGCGTACTGCCGCTGGCGAGCCTTCAGTCGGCTGGCGCGACGGCGGCTGCCGCCCGCTTCGCTGGGCGCGGTGCAGACCTCGCGCCCCGCGACCCACTCCTGGGCGCCGCGTGTCCGCGCCCCAGCTCGTCGGCGAACGTCACGTCGGAGAGCGGCACCAGCGGCTCGCCCCGGAGCACGCGGGCGAGGTACTCGCCCGTGGCGGAACCCGGGATCCTGGCGATGGCCTCGGGCGTTCCCTCCGCGATCACGAGCCCTCCCCGGGTGCCACCCTCCGGCCCGAGGTCGATCACCCAGTCGGCCGTCTTAATGACGTCGAGGTTGTGCTCGATCACGAGCACCGTGTTGCCCGCGTCGACGAGCCGGTGGAGCACCTGGAGCAGCTTCTCGACGTCGGCGAAGTGGAGGCCCGTGGTAGGTTCATCGAGGACGTAAAGCGTCTTGCCGGTTGCCCGACGGCTGAGCTCGGAGGCGAGCTTGACGCGCTGTGCCTCGCCACCGGAGAGCGTCGTGGCCGGCTGCCCGAGATGGACGTAGCCCAGCCCGACCTCGACGAGCGTGCGGAGCTTCGCGGCGATCTTCGGGACGGCGCTGAACACCTCGGATCCCTCGGCGATCGTCATCTCCAGGACGTCGGCGATCGAGTGGCCCTTGTAGTGGATCTCCAGCGCCTCACGGTTGTAGCGCTTGCCCTTGCAGACCTCGCACGGAACGTAGACGTCCGGCAGGAACTGCATCTCGATCTTCAGGATGCCGTCGCCTTTGCAGTTCTCGCAGCGCCCGCCCTTGACGTTGAAGCTGAAGCGCCCCGGTCCGTAGCCGCGCACCCGCGACTCCGGCACGCCCGCGTAGAGCTCGCGGATCGGCGTGAACAGGCCCGTATACGTGGCTGGGTTGGAGCGCGGCGTCCGCCCGATCGGGCTCTGGTCGATCTCGATGATCTTGTCGACGAGGTGCGCGCCCTCGAGGCCGTCGTGGGCGCCGGGCGCCTCGCGACTCCCGTTGAGCTCGCGGGCAAGGGCTCGGTAGAGGATCTCGGTCACGAGCGTGCTCTTGCCCGAGCCCGAGACGCCGGTGACCGCGACGAACCGCCCCAAGGGGAACGCGACGTCGATCCCCCGCAGGTTGTGCTCACGGGCGCCGGTCACGACGATCGACGTTCCCGAACCCGGGCGCCGGACCGCGGGAATCGGCACCGCCCGCTCGCCGCGCAGGAACGCCCCGGTGATCGAGCGCGGCTCACCAAGGAGCGCCTCCAGCGGACCGGACGCGATCACCTCGCCGCCGTGCTCCCCCGCCCCGGGGCCGATGTCGACGACCCAGTCGGCCGTCCGGATCGTCTCCTCGTCGTGCTCCACGACGAGCACCGTGTTGCCCAGGTCGCGCAGGCGGGTGAGCGTCGCGATCAGCTTCGCGTTGTCCCGCTGGTGGAGGCCGATCGACGGCTCGTCGAGGATGTAGAGGACGCCGACGAGCGAGCTGCCGATCTGCGTCGCGAGCCGGATCCGCTGGGCCTCGCCGCCGGACAGCGTGCTGGAGGTTCGGTCGATCGTGAGGTAGTCGAGGCCGACGTCGGCCAGGAACCCGAGGCGCGCCCCGATCTCCTTGAGGACCATCCGGGCGATCGCACGCTCGCGGTCCGTGATCCGCTCGGGGAGCGCCGCCACCCAGGCAAGCGAGTCCGTGACGGTCAGCGTCGAGATCTCCCAGATGCTCCGACCCTGGATCGTGACGCCGAGTGCCTCCGGGCGGAGCCGCTTGCCGCGACAGGTCGGGCACGGCCGGGCAACCATGTATCGCTCGAGCTCGGTCTTGATGTACTCGGAATCCGTCTCGCGGAACCGTCGCTCGAGGTTCGTGATGAGGCCCTCGAACGTGGCGGTGTAGGTGTTCTCGCCGCGCTCGTGGCGGTACGCGATGACGACCTTCTCCTCCTTGGCCGAGTTGAGGATGTGGTCGACCGCCTCGGGCGGGAGGTCGCGGACGGGCAGCCGGATGTCCCAGCCGTGCGCGTCGAAGATCGCCTCGAGGATCTTCATCCGCCAGGACGCGTCGGTCGGCATCCGCGACCACGGCACAAGCGCCCCGTCCGCGACGCTCCGGTCACGGTCCGGGATCACGAGGTCCGGGTCGATCACGAGCTGGGTCCCGATCCCGGTGCACGTCGGGCACGCCCCGTGCGGCGAGTTGAACGAGAACGAGCGCGGCTCCAGCTCGTCGATCGTCGTGCCGTCGTACGGGCACGAGTATCGCTCGCTGTAGCGATGCTCCTCGAAGGCGGGCGCTTCGCCGTCCCGGGACGCCGGCGCGATCACGACCACGCCCTCGCCGAGCCGGAGGGCGGTCTCGATCGAATCGGCGAGTCGGGCGGCGTCCGGTGGCGCCTCGCCGGGGGCCTCGGGGCGTCGCACGACGAAACGGTCCACGACGACCTCGATCGTGTGGCGCTTGTACTTGTCGAGGCTCTTGACCTCCGCGAGGTCCAGCTGCTCGCCGTCCACACGGACTCGGACGAAGCCCTGCTTGCGGGCGGCCTCGAAGACGCGGTCGCCCTCGGTCTTGCGATCCTTGATGAGCGGCCCGAGCACGAGGAGCCGGCTCCCCTCGGGCAGCGCGTAGACCTGGTCGACCATCTGCTGGACCGTCTGGCGCTCGATCTCCCGGCCGCAGACCGGGCAGTGCGGGTGCCCGATCCGCGCGAACAGAAGCCGCAGATGGTCGTAGATCTCGGTCACCGTGCCAACCGTCGATCGCGGGTTCCGGCTGGCACCCTTCTGGTCGATGGAGATCGCCGGTGAGAGGCCGTCGATCTGGTCGACGTCCGGCTTCTCCATCTGGCCCAGAAACTGACGCGCGTACGCTGAGAGGCTTTCGACGTAGCGACGCTGGCCCTCGGCGTAGATCGTGTCGAAGGCGAGGCTGCTCTTGCCGGACCCGGACAGGCCGGTGACGACGACCAGCCGATCCCGCGGGATGCTGACCGTGATGTTCTTCAGGTTGTGCTCGCGGGCACCGCGAACGACGAGCTGGTCGGACGGCATTGCGCGTTCAGTGTACCCGGTTCGGTCGCTACCGCACAGGCGTTCTATTCTTGTCGTCGAGACTCGGCGCAGCTCCTCCCGCTGTCGCGCCCGGCGTCAGGGCCGGCGTGGCGGGCCGGCCTGGACGCGACCGAGCAACTGCTCGAACGAGCCGCGGAGCGGCGACAGGCTCTCCAGCCACCACGAGGCGCCGGCGTCCTCGTATCTCGCGACCAGGTCCACATCCGCGGGCCCCGAGAACGCGAAGAGGGCGACGTCCACGGGATCATCCGCGCGACCGAGCGCGGCGCGCTCCGTGTGCAGCCGCTCCACCATCTCGCCGAAGGCGTCCGGTCCCAGCTCCATGCTCGATCCGTCCTCCGAGACCGCGATCGCGATCCAACCGTCCCACCCCGCCGCACGTCGCAGCGCGCCCGCCTTCATCCCGCCGACCCAGATCGGCGGGCGAGGCTGCTGGACGGGGCGCGGTCCGACCGATGCGCCGGTCATGGTGAAGGCCGCCCCCTCGCGGGAGACCGTTTGGCCCCGGAGCAGCTGGTCGATGATCTCCGCGGCCTCGTCGAGCCGGCCGATCCGGGC
>JADGQH010000352.1 GCA_017881985.1 Chloroflexota bacterium
GGTTGATCGCGACGATGTCGCCCGCGAGCTCCCAGCGATGGCGGATGGAACGAGCGAAGAGGTCCAGCCTCGCCGCGGCGGATTCCTGGCGCATCGCCTCGCGCAGTGCGGCCTCAGCCTCGGGCTGGCGTACCGCGCCCTCCCGGAGCGCGCCGAGGATCCCAGCCTTCGACCCGTAGACCGCATACACCGTCTGGACGGCGACGCCGGCCTCGGTGGCAACATCCCGGAGCGTCGTGGCGCCGTACCCGTCGCGCGCGAAGAGATGGCGCGCCGCCGTCGCGATCCGGCTGCGGGTTACCTCGGCGCGCTCGGCACGCAGAGTCAGTCGGGGCTGTGGCCGCTCGGGCTTGACAGGATCCATGTCGATAGAGTATCACTCTATCTCAATAGAGTTTGACTCTATCTAACGATCAGGACGCAGGCGAGAAGATGGGGGGATGAGATGTCCGACAGCAGCAACGTGGAGCGATTCCGCAGGCTGATCGAGGAGGGATTCACGGGCGGGAACCTGGACGTGGTCGACGAGCTTGTCTCCCCGGAATGCGTGGAGCACCAGCGTGGCAACCGCTCGGGCGTGGACGGCGCAAAGGAGGTCATCCGCACGCTCCATCGCTGGATGTCGGATTTCAGCCTCACGATCGAGGATGTCGCCGTCGTCGGGGACGTCGTGTGGGCGCGCAACCGCGCGCGGGGCATCAACACCGGGTCCGTGATGGGCAACCCGCCAAGCGGCAGGCTCGTGGAGATCGACGTCATCGATATCGTCCGTTTCGAGGACGGCCAGGTCGTCGAGCACTGGGGCATCGCGGACCAGCTGGGGATGATGCTCCAGCTCGGCCTCATGCCCGTCCGCGAACGGGCAGCCGTCGGGTAGCGGACGAGGCGCCTCCGGGCTGGACGTCGATGACGGCTCGCCGCCAGGCGAGCCGTCATCGGGTCGGTGTCGTCGACGCGTGGTCGGCCCGGATCCCCGCGAGGAGCGGCGTCTCGCGTGTCGCCCGGCGTCAGGCCTCCGGGCTGCCCGGGTGGGCCATGGCGGCCGCCAGCGCCTCGGCCATCTCCGGCGCCGCGCGCCGATCCAGGATGTCGAGATAGAGCTGCTCCTCGGCGAGATGCACCTTGAGCAGCGCGTAGAGTCGGAAGATCACCCGGCGCACGGCAATCGACTCGCCGACGGAGATCTTCCGGTCGCCGAGGTGTTCGCGCACCTTGGCCAGCTCGGCGGTCGACTGGCGGATCACGCCGTGCTCGCGCCGCAGTGGCGCCATCGAATGGACGTTCTGGAACATCCGCTCGAGCTCCGGGTAGAGGGCGCGCTCGGCGGCCTCCATGTGCGGGATCAGGACCTCGGTCAGGAACGCGTGCGTCTCGTCGAGACGAGCCCGGAGGTCTGCCGGCGACGCGGTCGCCACCATGTCCCCGGTCTCAGGCAGGCGGTCGATCTCGTGAAGCAGGTGCTCGCTGTGCACGTGGGCCATGGTTTCCAGGCTGGCGGTCATCTCGTGCCTCCTTGCACATCAGGGTGCTCGGACGTCCGAGCGAGGGCGAAGAAGAAGAGCGCCACGGGCCGGTAGAGCACGTGCGCGAGCTTCATGAACGGGGCGAGCAGCACGAGCTCCATTGCCACCGCCACGTGGAAGAGGAAGACCCAGTAGCCCCACGCGGGCGCCGCCGGGAGGTAGAGCGCGAGCTCCAGGGCGAACCCGGTCACGCCCGTGATCCAGAGGAGCGCCAGGAGCGTCCAGTCGGCCGGGTTCGAGTGGGCGACCGACCGGTTGACGCGGCGGATCCGGTCGATGATGAGCACGCTCGTGCCGTACACGAGCATCAGCCCGGCGATCGTGCCCAGCAGGCGCACGGGGTACCAGATGGGGACCGGCGTCCCGGTCGCCTTGATCCCCACCAGGGCAAGGCCGTAGTCGAGGATCGTGGCGGCCAGGAGCCCCAGGAAGCCCCACATCGTGACCGCGTGGAGGAGCCAGCGGCGACGATAGAGGGGGACGGCGGCCTTGTCCGCGTCGCAGTCGGCGCGGTACCGCCGCTGACCCAGCGACTCGATCCCGATCGACTCCCAGGCCGCGCCCAGGGAGCGACCGATCGCCGCCCGGCTGCCGGCGACCGTGCGCCAGCCGACGCCCTCGGCACGGCCGACCTGGCGTGCCATCGTCACGATGCCGGCGAGGCCGGCCAGCGCGACGATCGCCATCACGATGATGCCCGTCGTGTGGATCAGGTCCTCTGGCACGAACCCGAAGAGATCGAGCGATCCTGTGGCCTGGACCCCGTGGCCCGCCGCCATGAAGAGCGCGAAGAAGGCCGCCAGGAAGACCGCGATGACGGTCCCGAGGACCGGCCGCGTGTACATCGTCCGGGCCAGCCCGGTCCGGTCGTAGCTGCCGATCGCGTAGCGCCGGGCGGCGGCCATGAACTCGCTTGGCTCAGCCTGCGTCGGGCAGGTCTCCGAGCACTCGCCGCAGGCGTAGCACGTCCAGAGCTCCTTGCTCGACAGCAGCCTGTCGCGCAGGCCCACCTGGGCGTAGCGGATCATCCGCCGCGGGAACGTGGCGTCGTCGGTGACCAGCGGACAGGTCGCC
>JADGQH010000353.1 GCA_017881985.1 Chloroflexota bacterium
GCGTTGATGTTGTCCACGTGCTCGGAGCCGAGGTCGTAGAGGAGCTTCGTGACGTTGGCCACGATGTCGCTCTCGCGGACGCCCGGCTTGAGCTGCTCCGAGATGAGCTGGTAGGCCCCGTCGACCATCGCACAGGCCTGGTTCAGCAGCATGATCTCGTCCGGGGACTTGACCTCGCGAGCGTTCAGCATCACCTGCTGTGCGTCGAGCACGGTGATCCCCTCCGCCTGGAGCGCGGCAAGCATCGGCGGTTCCACGAGGTCCACGCCGATGGGCATGTCCGCGACGCCCTCGGCGCGGAGGATCGCCTTGATCTCCCTGGCCGCCCCGGTGAACAGGCCCGCATCGGGCGCGACCGCGCCTCGCAGCCCGATCATGCCGCCCCGGATGTTCTCGGGGGGGAGCCAGGGGCAATAGAGGCGATGGTGCTTCGCGGCGGAGCCGAAGTCCCAGAGGTGCGGCTGACCGCCCCGCGTCTGGAGCGCGAACCGGGTCATCTTGTCGCGCGCCCACTCGCCGATATGGGTGCTGGTGACGTACCGGATGTTGTTGAAATCGAAGAGGAGCAAGGCGCCGAGCTCGGACGCTTCCAGGGCCGCCCGGGCCCGCCCGAACCGGTAGTTCCTCAGGCGGTCGGTGTTGAGGCGCTCCTCCCAGTCGACAGCCTGGAAGCCCGGAGAGCCAATCGGCAGCGACACAGTCAGTCCCCAGTCGAGTGATCGATGAATGGCTCCGCGGAGTATCGCCGACGTCCGCACGGATTTCAATAGGGATGTACAAATCTACATGCAGTATGGTTGTACACGACTCGAGGCCGGATGGGCGAGTACCATGCGGGACAAGGAGGTGGTCGTGGCACGCCAAGGGGGCAACGGGTCCGAGCCTGCGTACCCGGAGATGGGTGACCGCCTGCGGGTCGCGCGGCGGGCCCACGGGCTCAGCCTGCGTGCTCTCGCGGATCGCCTCGGGATCTCGCCGAGCCTCATCTCCCAGGTGGAGACCGGGCGCGCCAAGCCCTCCGTGAGCACGCTCTACGCCATCGCCTCCGAGCTCGGCATCTCGCTGGATGAGCTGCTCTTCGTGGACGCGGGCGCGCTGGCTGCGCATGGCAGGCGACGCCGGCCCGTGCCCGTCGATCTGCCGAAGGCGCCAGCTGCCCTGCCTGCGGAACCCGTGCAGCGCGCCGAGACCCGGAAGACGATCCGGCTTGCCTCGGGGGTCGTTTGGGAACGGCTCACCACCTCCTCCGTCCCCAATGCGGAGTTCATCCACGTGACCTACGAGGTCGGGGGCGCGTCCAGCCCGGAGCACGAGTTCCAACGCCACGGCGGCCAGGAGTGGGGCTTCATCCTGAGCGGAACGCTCGGCGTGACCGTCGGCTTCGACGAATACGTGCTCGGGCCCGGCGACGCCATCACCCTCGACTCGACCGTCCCCCATCGCTTGTACAACCTGGGCGCCGAGCCCGTGCACGGGATCTGGTTCACGCTCGGGCGACGGCCCGTGGATCTCCAGAGTCCCGGAACCTTCGCCGCGACCGCGGGCACCGCCGACCACTGACCGTCCCGGGGACCGGGACGCCCGTCCGAGCGTTCAGTGAAACTGGCGAACGTCTTCAACAACCATTGACTACTGTGCACCTATACTGCACACTCCGCGGACACCGGGGACCGATGCTCCCCGGACGTGGAGGTGCTGTGTGCACTACGTCGGCCGGGTTGACTGGGCGTTCGGCGAGGCCCCCGCGCCCGCCACCGCGACTGCGTCCGGCCTGGCTCGGTGTGTCCTCGTCGGCCCACCCCAGGGAGCCACACACACGGAGCTCGCCGTTGGCGTCCTGGCTCCGGGCGGCTGGATCGCTCGCCACGTCCATTCGTTCGAGGAGGCGCTCTACATCCTCGACGGCGAGCTCGTCCTCGAGCTGGACCGCCGGGTCCACCGGCTCGTGGCCGGCGACTACGCGCTGATCCCGATCGGAGCGCCCCACACGCTCGTCGCTCCCGCCGACCGCACGGTCCGCTGGCTGTCGCTGAACACGCCGCCCCGGCGGGGCCCGGCCGCCGCCGTGCGCGACACGATCTACGCGCCCGCGGCCCCGGACCTCGCCGCGCTCACCGCCGCGGCAGAGCGCCCCGCGCTCGGCGACCCGATGGTCCGGTTCGTCGGCCACTATGAGGGAACGCCGCCGCAGCTCGAGGCGCTCCGGTTGGATGACCCGGCGCGCGGTCGTCGGCCTGCCGGGATGGATACCGCGTTGCTCGCCTACAGCGGGATCTCCGTGAAGATGCTCATCGACCGAACCTTCGGTGCGGATCTCCTCACGATGTTCACCGTCGACTACGAGATCGGTGGCGCGGCGCAGGCCCACGATCACCCATTCGAGGAGGCGTACTTCTTCCTCGCTGGCGAGGTCGAGGCCGAGCTCGACGGGATGCCCTACCGCTTTCGGCCGGGCGATGTCGTCTTCGCCGGCGTCGGGAGCGTCCACGGCTTCTGGAACTCCGGACCTGAGCGCGTCCGCTGGATCGAGACCCAGGCGCCGCAGCCGCCGACGCGCCACTCGTACCGCTGGGAGCCCACCTGGATGCGC
>JADGQH010000021.1 GCA_017881985.1 Chloroflexota bacterium
CCATGTCCACCACGAGCGCCTTGAGCGCCGGCTGCAGCGCCACGTGGACGTCCGACGTCCGCCAGCCGGTCGCGGCATCGGCATCCTCGAATCGAAAGACAAGCTGGTAGCGGGTTGGGCTGTCGGCCTCACGCAGGAGGCCGATCTTCACGAAGCCGGGCGACATCGCCATCGCCGGTCCGTACTCGGAGGCGATGAACTGCTCGAACGCGGCGGTCGCGTCCGGGTGGACGCCGAAGGTGATGTGTCGTTCGATCATTGCTGGCCTCCACACGAGCGCGCGACGACTGGCGGGCAATCCCTACCCACATTGGTCTTACCAGTTGACCACTATACCAGCAGACTCTACGATGGCGAGACACGATTGTTCAAGGAGCACCAGCCCCGGTGGAACGAGATCCTCGCCGCACCGCTCCTGATGGTATCGATGGGGGAGCGACCTCGGAGAGTCGCTTCACGGTCGTCCCGCGGAGCACGCTCCCCGAGGAGGTTGCCAATCGCCTGCTCACGCTCATCAGGGAACGGGAGCTGCGACCGGGGACGAAGCTGCCCGCCGAGCGCAGCCTTGCCGGCATGATGGACGTCAGCCGGCCCGTCGTTCGGGAGGCCCTTCGGGCGCTCTCGCTCATGCGGGTTGTCGACATCCGCCAGGGCGATGGCACCTACGTCACGTCCCTGGAGCCGAGGCAGCTGATCGCCCACCTCGACTTCGTATTCGCGAAGGACAGCGTCGCCCTCGTCCAGCTGCTCGAGGCCCGGCGTGTTGTCGAGGTGGGCAATGCCCGCCTCGCGGCGTTCCGGATCACCGAGAGCGAGATCGCCGCGCTCGGCGACCTGGTGGCCTCGCTGGCGGGCTGCATCGACGACCCGGACCGGTTCAGCGAGCTGGACATCGCCCTGCACGAAGCGGTCTGTGCGGCAGCGAACAACTTCCTGCTCGCCCAGTTCATGAACATCGTGAGCACGCTCGGCAAGGTCAGCCGGGAACGAACCGGTGGTCTCCGGACGGTTCGAGAGGCCGCGTTGCGCGATCACCGGCGGATCCTCGACGCGCTGCGCGCCCACGACCCGGACGCCGCGCAGCGAGCCATGCTGGAGCACCTCGACCACGTGGAGCAGGGGCTGCGGCCTGCCGCAGGCCCGGACGACGCCGAGCTCACCGCGGAAGGCGCCCAACCGGCCGCGTCTCGAGGCCAGGCACGATGAACGTCCGCGGCAGCCACACGATGGAGGCGCCGCGCGCCGTCGTGTTCGCCGCCATCTGCGACCCGGATGCGCTCCTCGGGATCATTCCCGGCTGCCGCGAGATCGAGCAGGTCGGCGACGCCGAGTACCGTGGACAGATCTCCCTGCGGCTCCCGGGCGTCGTCGGCACCTACCGGACCGTGGTCCGCCTGGTCGATTCCGACCCACCGTCGTACGGCCGGCTCGAGGGCGAGCTCGAGGGGACGCTCGGCACGGTCACGGGACACGCCACGTTCCGGCTCGCCGAGTCCGGCGGCAGGACCACGATTGACTACGAGGGCCAGGGCGTGGTCGGCGGGCCGCTGGCGCGGCTCGATGCCCGCTTCGCGGAGGGCCTGGCCGGGTCGCTGATCAAGCAGGGACTGCGCAACCTGGGCTCGCGACTGAAGGCCGATCCAGCGGCCGGCACCCCGAGCGACCGCCGGCAGCCCACCAGGGAGATTCCCGCGTGACCGTCAGGACCTACCTCTTGCCTCGATCGCGGCCGGAGGCGCTCGGCCTCCTGGATGAGCACGGCCCGGAGCTTCTCGTGATGGCGGGCGGAACCGTCGCCATGCCGCTCATCAACGAGGGGATCTCGCTGCCGGAGGCGGTGATGGGCTTGCGCCTGGCCGGGCTCGGCGGGCTCGAGCGCGCCGGCGACGAGCTGCGCATCGGGGCGACGGCGACCTTGACGCAGCTGCTGGACCAGGACGCCGTCCCGATGCTCCGGGAGGCGGCCCGGAACACGGCCAGCTGGTCGATCCGCAACATGGGCACGGTCGGCGGCAACCTGTTCACGCCGCCTCCGGGTGGGGACGTCGCGGTCGCCCTGCTGGCCCTCGACGCACGCGTGACCCTTGCCAGCACCAGGGGCGAGCGCGTGCTCCCGCTGGCCGACTTCCTGACGGGGTTTATGAGCACCGAGCTGGCGGCCGACGAGCTGCTCGTCGAGATCTCCGTCCCGATTCCGGGCGAGCCCACGGCCTACCTGAAGCTTGGCCGGAAGCACGCCAGCACGCCGTCCGTGGTGACCGTCGCGGCCCGCCTCGAGTGGCGCGGGGGACGAGTCACCGACGCGCGCATCGCCCTCGGCGCCGTCGGACCGCATCCCATCCGTGCGCGGGAGGCCGAACAGCTCCTGGTCGGGACCCGCCTGGATGCGGACGCGATCGCTGCCGCGGCCGTCGCCGCTGCCCAGGGGTGCGAACCGTTCACCGACGGGATCGCCACCGACTGGTACCGGCGCAGGATGGCCGGCCTCTTCGTCGGAAGGGCGCTGGAGCAGCTGACGCCGGGCGCCGCGGGAGAGGGTCGCTGACATGGCATCGAGAATCGTCACCTTCGACCTGGGCGGCCGCGAGGTCGAGGTCATGGTCAGGCCCATGACGACGCTCCAGTCCGTGCTGCGCAACCAGCTCGGGTTCACGGCCACCAAGGACGGCTGCCGGCAAGGCGGCTGCGGCAGCTGCACCGTCCTCGTCAACGGTCAGCCGATGCTGTCGTGCCTCCTGCCGGTCGAGGATGTCGCCGGCCAGCGCGTCACCACCCTCGAGAGCATCACGCCCGCCGAGGGGCTCCACCCGATCCAGCAGGCGTTCCTCGATGCCCACGCCTCCCAGTGCGGCTACTGCACGCCCGGCATGGTGATGGTCTCCAAGGCCCTCCTCGACCACGATCCGGCCCCGACCGATGACGCCATCCGGCATGCGCTGACGGGCAACATCTGTCGATGCACGGGGTATCGACCGATCGTCACGGCCGTGCACAGCGCGGCCGAGGCCGTCCACGACGCGGCCGACGCGATGCGCGGCAGCGCGGGGGAGCGGGCACGATGAGCGCGGATCTCAACGTCGTCGGCCAGTCGGTCGAGCGGAGCGACGGGATCGGCCACGTCACCGGCCGCACACGATTCTTCGGGGACCGCTCCTTCCCGGGCATGCTCCACCTCAAGATGGTTCGGAGTCCGCTCGATCACGCCCGGATCATCGGGATCGACCTGACCGACGCGGAGCGCGTGTCCGGCTTCGTCCGCGCCCTGACCGCCAGCGACGTCCCGCACAACCTGTACACGATCCTCGGCCTCATCGGCGTCGAGCCCGAGGAGGAGTTCGTGCTGGCGGAGGACCGCGTCCGCTTCAAGGGCGAGGCGATCGTGGCGATCATCGCCGAGAGCGAGGCGGCGGCCCTCGAGGCCGTCTCGAAGGTCCACCTCGATCTCGAAGAGCTGCCCGCGGTCTTCGACGTCGAGGAGGCGCTCCGGCCGGGCGCCCCGATCGTGACAAGCTGGGGCAACAACACCTTCATGTACGAGGGCCATCCCTGCCGCCGCGTGCGCCTGGGCGACGTCGAGGCGGCGTTCGAGCGGGCCGACCACATCGTGGAGGGCGTCTACAACACCAGCCCGATCGAGCAGGCCCCGGTGGAGACGACCGGCTGCATCGCGGTCCCGGAGGCCAACGGCCGGTACACGGTCTACACGAACACGCAGGCGCTCTACTTCAGCCTGGACAACACCGCGATCATTCTGCAGGTTCCGGGCAACCGTCTCCACTTCGTGGGAGGCACGGTCGGTGGTGGCTTCGGCGGCAAGGTCGACGTGATCGTCGAGCCGATCGCGACGCTCGCGGCGATGAAGACGAACCGGCCGGTGCGCTTCGCCTACAGCCGCTCCGAGGAGATGCAGGTGTCGTCGACGCGAAGCGCGTGGCGCATCTACATCAAGGATGGGATCTCACGTGACGGCCACATCATCGCCCGCAAGGTCACGAGCTACGCCGACTCCGGTGCCTACAGCCGCCAGACTCCCTATGCGCTCACCAAGCACGCGGCGAACGCCGCGGGACCGTACGCGATCCCGAACGTCTCGATCGACGCCTACTGCGTCTACACGAACCGCCAGCCGACCAGCGCGATGCGGGGCTTCGGGGTGACGATGGCGTCCTTCGCCCTCGAGGTCCAGATGGACAAGATCGCCGAGCGGGTCGGCGTCGATCCGTGGACGATCCGCTTCATCAACGCCTACCGCAACGGGGACATGAAGCCGCACCGGAAGCTCGCCGAGGACGCCACGCTGATCGAGACGATGCAGGCCGCCGCGGCGCTCGTCGGGCACGTGCTGCCCGACGACCTCAGGGCCATGACGTCGGCGCCACGAGACGCCGGCCCGGACGGAGGGCGCGACTGATGGCCAGGCTGCGCGGGACGGGCATGGCGGCCGTCAACTACCCGACCGGCATGAACCTCGGCGGCGACCCGTCGCAGGCGCTCATCCATGCCACGACCAGCGGGTCCTTCGTCGTGTCGCTCTCGGCGACCGACCTCGGCCAGGGCCTCAAGACCGTCATCGGCCAGATCGCGGCCGAGACCCTCGGGGTCGAGTTCGGGGAGATCGTCGTCGACACGGCGGACACCGATACGGGTCCGCACGACATGGGGACGTTCGCGAGCCGGGCCACCCACCGGGTCGGCAACGCGGTGATCGCGGCGGCGACCGAGGCACGGCAGGCCCTTCTCGACGTCGCCTCGGAGGAGCTCGAGGCGGCAGTGGAGGACCTCGAGATCGACGGGCACGGGAACCTGATGGTCAAGGGCGTCCCCTCCCGCTCGGTCAGGGTGGCGGACATCGCCGCGCTGGCCCAGTTCAAGTACGGCCGCACGATCGCGGGACGCGGGAGCTACATGAAGCCGAAGAGCATCGTGGATCCCGAGACCGGGGCCATGGATCCCGATTCGACCGAGGCGCACGCCTGCACGGTGGCCGAGGTCGAGGTCGACACGGAGACGGGCGAGGTCACGGTCCTCAGCATCCGGAGCGCCTACGAGGTCGGGCGCCAGGTCAACCCCGCGCTCGTCGCCGGCCAGATCGAGGGCGGCGCATGGATGGGCATGTCCCACGCCCTGTACGAGACGACCGCGCCCTACTACCCGGCGGTCGACCATAGCCCCAGGGACTTCAGCGAGTACCTGATGCCCGGCACCCTCGAGATGCCGATCGTCGAATCCGTGATCCTGGAGATGCCGTCGTCGAACGGTCCCTACGGAGTCAAGGGTCTCGGCGAGATGACGGCGAACTCGCCGATCCCGGCGATCGTCAACGCCATCTACCACGCCACGGGCGTCCGGATCGACGAGCTGCCGGTCACGCCCGAGAAGATCCTCCGCGGCCTCGACGCCATGGCGCACGCATCGTCCTGAGTCGCGGCACGCGACCCGGGCCGCGCCCTCCGCACGCAACCATCAATCCGGAGCAGGGAGGTCCCGATGGGACAGATCACGACCTGGGACGAGTTCCCGACCGTCGAGTACATCCCCGGTGTGTTCCGCCAGGCGGTTTCGGGCGAGAAGACGATGCTGACGCGCATCGTCTACCGGGGCGGCGTCGTGATCCCGGACCACAGCCACGAGGCCGAGCAGATCATGCTCGTCGTGCAGGGCCGGCTGTGGGCACGGGTCGGCGACGAGGAGTCCGAGGTCGGGCCCGGCTCGCTGCTGATCATCCCCTCGAACTACGTCCACGCCTTTCGTCAGCTGACCGACGAGGACGTCGTCTTCTACGAGTGCTTCGCGCCCATCCGGCTCGAGTACCTGGTCGGGTTCAAGGGCCCCGATCCGTCGCTCGCCATGATGAAGAAGGCGCTCGCCACGGAGTAGGGCGCGGATCGGCCCGCCCCATTGACCTGGGGCCGCCGACGATGCCGAGCCGATCCGCCGATGGCGGACACATCGCGCCCGCGACGGGCCCGGGAGACCGCGGGTACCTCTGCGCGCGGATGAGAGGCCGGGTGTCCGATTCTTATCCGCGCCTTCCTCGAGATCCTTCGGCGGGATCGCGAGACTGCAGACGACGCGGCACCGCGGTCGGGCGGGGCCACGCACCGCGTCATCCGGCTCGAACAGGATCGCTTGTGAGCCAGGATCGGCACACGGAGGATCGGACGGCATGCACGCGAAGTCCACGCTCCTGATCGCGGCGCTGCTCACGGCCGCGCTTGGGGTTGCTCCGGCGGGCGATCCTGGCGTGCCCTCGTCGGCGTCCCCGGCGGCCGGCCCGGCCGTCCACACCGACGCGTTCCCGACGGCTGACTGGACCGCTCCCGTGTCGGCACCGACTGCGGCCGATCCGCCGCTCCGCGCGGCGATGCCCGCCGCCGTCCGGGGTGCGGGCGGGCTCGGCTGGTATTCGTCGAACTGGGCGGGCTACGCCCTTGCCGGCGGGCCCTACCGAAGCGTGAGCGGCCAGTGGACGGTCCCGAGCGTGACCCCGACCGGCCGCCCCTCGTACTCCGCGCAGTGGGTGGGCGTGGACGGCGTCAGCAGCGCCTCGCTGATCCAGGCCGGGACGCAGGCGAACTTCGTCAACGGGACGGCTCGCTACTCGGCCTGGTGGGAGATCCTGCCCGCACCGGCAGTGGCCATCCGCACGCTGACGGTCCGAGCGGGCGACCTGATCAGCGTGTCGATCGCGCGCGTCTCTGCGGGTCGCTGGCGGATCGCGCTGACGGACCGTCGGAGCGGGAGCTTCTCGACGATCCGCGACTATGCCGGGCCGGGAACGTCGGCGGAGTGGATCGTTGAGGCGCCGTTCATCGGGTGGCGGATCCCGCAGCTCGCGGCGCACGTGCCGGTCGTGTTCGACAATGCGATGGTGAACGGCGGGATGGCGCACCTCACGATCGGGGACGCCGGTGCGATGATCCGGCGGGGCATCCTCGTCGAGACGCCCTCCGCTCCGGACGCGGACGGCAACGGGTTCGCAGTGGCCGAGCAGGCGATCCCGCCCGATCGGCCAATCCAGACATGATGCCGGCGACCCCGTTCGCCGACCTCGCGGGGCGGCCCGCGATGCACGCCAGCGGTCGCACGACGGGACCCGGCCGGCGCGCTCGTCACCTCGGGTCGGCCGGCGCGCTCGTCATGGCAATCTCGGTCCTGGCAGCAGGACCGACCGCGGGTGCGTCGCCGCAGCCGGGCGCCGAGACCTTCGACCTGTACCGACCGGGTGTCTTCTCGACGCAGGCGACGTGGACGTGGTGCACCGCGGCGAGCGTGCAGATCATGCGCAACATCGTGTTCGCCGGCGTCGACCACAGCGCGGCCAGCCAGCAGCGATTCTTCACGTTCATGCGGTCGAGCAACCGCTATCAACAGGTCAGTCACCATGGCGTCGACCCGCAGGGGTTCCTCGCCGGGCTGCGGCGCTATGTCGATCCCGGCTACGCCCTGGTGGCAAGCCCAACGTTCGACGCGGCCGTTCGATCGGCCGTGACGCAGCTCCGCGTGACAGGCAAGCCGGTCGCCCTGATCGTCGCCGGAGGACGCCACGCCTGGGTGCTGACCGGGTTCACGGCGACCGCCGATCCGGCTCGCACGACCGACTTCGGGGTTGTCAGCGTCCGTGTCGTCGGGCCGCTCTACGGGCGGCAGAGCGTCAACGGGTACGACGCGCCGCCGGACACGACCATCTCCTACGCCGCCCTGCGTCGGTTCCTCCTGCCGTATCGCTTCCGGTTCGCGGCGACTCCGTGGACGGGTCGCTTCGTGACGTTCCAGCCGATCCCGACCCAGCGCAGCGCCGGCCGGCTCGTGCTGTAGCGAGCATCGCGCTGTCCCGCGCGGTGCCCCGGCTCACGCGAACAGTGCGATCAGCTCGCCGGCGAGGTCGAGGGACTCCCCCGGCAGCATCGTGTTTCCGAACGTGAAGCCGCCGAAGCCCGCCTCGACGTACTCGCCGAGGATCTCGGCGGCCCGCGCCGGCGTCGCCGCAACGAGCGCGCCGCGCCGCTCCGGCGGGATCCGGGCGAGGCGCGCCTCGCCCTCGCGCTCGTCCGCCACGAGGAGCACCGGGGCGGCCATCGTCCGGGTGATCGTCGCGGGGTCGCGCCCGATCTCCTCGCAGTAGCGCTCCAGGAGCTCTGCCTTGTGGCGGAGGACGTCCATGCCGAGCGGGAACCAGTGGGAGAGATCGGCATGGCGGGCGACGAGGCGCAGCGTTCGCTGCTCGCCGCCCCCGCCGACGAGGATTCGCGGCCCCCCGGCCTGGACCGGCCTCGGCTGGTTGCGCGCGGCCTCGATCCGGTAGAAGCGGCCCTCGAATGTCGGGCGATCCTCCGTGAACATCATCCGGCAGATCGTCAGCGCCTCGTCGAGGCGATCCATCCGCTCGCCGACTCTCGGGAAGTCGAAGCCGTAGCCACGGTGCTCGGACTCGTTCCAGGCCGCGCCCATCCCCAGGATCGCCCGGCCGCCGGAGATCACGTCGAGCGTCGTCACGGTCTTCGCGAGGAGCGCCGGGTTCCGGTACGTGACGCCCGTGACGAGTGCGCCGACCCGGATCCGCGAGGTCCGGGCGGCGATCCCGGCGAGCGTGGAGTACGCCTCGAGCATCGACGCGTCCTCTGGCCCCACCCCGCTGATCTGGTAGAAGTGGTCCATCACCGTCACCAGGTCGAAGCCCACCTCCTCGGCCCGTCGGGCCAGGCCGACGACATGCTCGAAGAGCGCCTCCGGCGCAACCCCCGGGAACGTGTAGTTGGGAAGGTGGTACCCGAACATCGGTCGCATCGGCCGGACCTCGTGGCAGGAATGGAAGCCGTCGACGGCCCGGTTCCGCGGCCGCCGACGCAAGTTTCCACCAGTGCGCCGTCCCGTGTCGTGGCGGGGCGAGGGGCGGCCGGGCCGGCGCGTCGGCGCCGGCCGAGGAGATGACGGGCCGTAATGACGGCCCCGCGCACGGCGTCCACACTCGCGATCGAATGACCGGTCACCCGTCATTCCGTCTGTCGTAGTTCTCGGCGAGAAGGCCCGTCCTGGGGGACGGGCCTTCTTCGCGCAGGTGGCGGCGTCCGTTGCCCGGCCTCGGGCCGGAGGGCTCGGGAGCGAGTTGCGAGCACCCGCCGGGGGCTCGTCATGGCAATGATCAACGAGAGGCGATGAAGATGAACACACGGATTCAGAGGGCCAAACGTCCGCTCACGGCCGGCCTGGCGGTCGCCGCGGCGATCGCCATGCTGGCTGCCGGGCCGACGGCATTTGCGGCAGGCCCTGCGACGGTCGGGCTGGGGACGGCCGCGTCCTTCGCCGTCCTGGCGGGTACGCCGAACGTGACCAACACCGGGCCCAGCAGCATCACCGGCGATCTGGGCATCGCCCCGGCCGTCGCCGTGACAGGGTTCCCACCGGGGACGGTGAGCGGGACAGTCCACAAGGGCGACGCCGTCGCGCTGCAGGCGAAGAGCGACCTGGTCACTGCGTACGACAACGCCGCGGGACGACCGGTGACAGCCACCCACGGGGTGCTCGGTGGCCAGACGCTGGTCTCCGGCGTATATACCTCCGGAGGTGTCGGGCTCGACCTCACGGGCACGCTGACGCTGGATGGTCAGAACGACGCGACGTCCGTCTGGATCTTCAAGGCCACGTCGTCGCTCATCACCGCCTCGAACAGCGCCGTGAAGCTCATCAACGGCGCGAGCGCGTGCAACGTCTTCTGGCAGGTCACCAGCTCGGCCACGCTGGGATCGGGCTCGACCTTCGTCGGGACGATCATGGCCCTGACCTCCATCACGATGCAGACCGGCGTGACGCTCAACGGTCGAGCGCTCGCCCGCAACGGCGAAGTCACTCTGATCAACGACACGATCTCCTCGTCGAGCTGCTCGTCCGCTGCCGCGGCGAGCCCTTCTCCGAGCGCTTCTGCCTCGCCGAGCGCGTCGCCGAGCGCGAGCCCCTCGCCGAGCGCGACCCCAACGCCGACCGCAACGGTCGCTCCGAGCGCAACGACGCGGCCGACGATTCCGCCCACGAGCACGAGCAACCCGATCAATGCCGAGCCGACGGGCAACGGTCTCCCGGTCCTCTTCGGGCTGGTCTTCCTGGCAGCCCTGTCGCTGATGGCGGCGTCCAGGCGCTACCGAACGGTGCGCAACACGCGCTGACGAACTGCACGCTCGATCGGCGAGCCCGCAGCCCGGATGCAGCCGGGGCTGCGGGCTCTGCCGTTTCAGTGGTGCTGGAGCAGCGCCACGATCAGGACGAACAACGTGCTCGCTCCGAGGAACCCGAGGCTGATCCCGGCCACGAGGAGCATGGGGCCGCGACGGCGCGAGCCCGGCAGGCCCGGCTTCTCCGCCTCGAAGACGAACCGCGAGAGGTCCAGGTCCTTCCACGATTCGAGGTCGGCGGCGAGGGCCGCCGCATCCGGGTAGCGTTCCGCCGGGTCCTTGCGGATGCACTTCCGGACGATCGCGTCCAGGGGGGGCGGGATCGACGGGTCGAGCTCGCGGAGCGACGGCGCTGGCCGCGTCACGGCCTGGTTCATGATCGAGAGCGGGTTGTCGCCCTCCCAGGGAACGCGGCCTGCGAGCAGCTCGAAGAGGATCACCCCGAGCGCGTAGACGTCGGTCCGCGCGTCCCCTCGCTCGCCCTGGACCTGCTCCGGCGCCATGTAGTCGGGGGTGCCCAGCTGCGAGGTCAGCCAACGCCAGGTGAGCCGGCGCGCCCCCGACATGAGGGCGATCCCGAAATCGGTCACCACCGGCCGCCCGTCCGCGGTGATCAGCACGTTCTCCGGCTTGAGGTCGCGATGGGTCACACCCTGCCGGTGCGCGTACCCCATTGCGTCCGCGAGGCGGTCAACGATGCTCACCGCCTCGGCGATCGGGAGCCGGCCGCGGCGCGCGAGGTGCTCGCGCAGGGTCTCGCCCTCGATGTACTCCATCACGAGGTACGGGCGCGTCCGGTCGCCACCGGGGTCGAGCGAGTGCTGGATACCAGGGTGGTCCAGGCGGCGGGCGATCTCCATCTCGCGCCGGAACCGGTCGAACGTCGCGACGTCGCCGATGATTCCCTCGTGCGGGCACTTCAGGACCACGCGTCCGCCGTCCGGACCGACCGCCAGGTAGACGTCGCTGAACGCGCCGTGCCCGATCGCGTCGACGATCTCGTAGCGGTCCAGTCGCTCGCCCGGGACGAGCGCCGCGCTCACGAGCGGCCCGCGAGAAGCCGTCGCCAGAACGATCGGTCGGGTCCGTCGCCGTCGCGGAGCGACCCCACGGCGTCCACGTGAACGATTGCCACGGTCGCATTATCGTCGCCGCCCGATGCGATCGCCTGCGCGACGAGGTCCCGGGCGCCGGCAGCCGGCTCGGCCCGCAGCGCCGCCTCGAAGTGCTCCTGATCGAGGCCGCCCCAGCAGCCGTCCGTGCAGATGGCGTACGCGTCCCCCGGGTAGATCGCCCGGGAGGCGGTGTCGGCGCGCAGGACAAGATCGCCTCCAAGCGAACGGGTGAGCAGGTGGCGGCCGGGGTGGGTGCGGGCCTGGTGTGGCTTGATGACCTTCATCCGGACAAGCTCGGCCGCCTGCGAGTGGTCGCGGGTGAGGAGCTCCACGACCTCGTCGCGCATCCGGTAGACCCGGGTGTCACCGATGTGCGCGACGTGCAGCGAACCCGCCGCGAAGACGAGAACGGCCGCCGTTGTCTGCGGTCCCGGACGGCGGTCGGTTGCGCCGTCGAGCTCCCCCGCGAGCAGGGCGCCGTTGGCGAGCTCGAGCGCTGAGCGGAGGTCGCCGGGCCCGGGCCGAGCCGCCAGGGCCAGCGCCTGGACGACGATGCGGGTGGCCGTCCGGCTCGCCAGGTCGCCCCGGCCGTGCCCGCCCAGGCCATCCGCGACCATCAGGCCCACGGCTGAACCTGCCAGCTCGGCAAAGCGGGCGGATTCGTCGGGCGTTCCCGTGAGGTCGTGGCCGCCCGCGTCGAACCAGCCCACGTGATCCTCGTTGGTCTCGCGGACGGGGCCGACCACGGAGAGCGTCGCGAGCCGAAGGCGGACGGGCTGCTCTTCACCCCCCGGCTCGACGTCCGGGAGGATGGCCGATGCCGGCGGTGCCTCGGGGGGCGCCGCCGGCATGGCGAGGGAGCGGACAGGTTCGCCGGGGGAGGGGACGCCCGGCGGAGGGGCGCTCAGCCGGCCGCCTCGGCGCGCTCGGCCGCGGTCGCGCGGTCGCCGCCGCCGCGGCCGACGAGGATCGGCGTCCGCGTGGCCCGGGAGTTCAGGGTGAGCCAGGCCGCCCCGATCACGATCCAGACCGCCACGACCCCGAGCGCGATCAGCGTGTCGGTCTGCGTCGAACCGCCCGCCGAGATGCTCATGACGAGGATTGTCAGGAGCAGGGCCAGGTTTGCCAGGAGCCCGAGGGCCGGGACCAGGATGTGCTTGAGCGAGGACCGTTCTGGCCGGGCCCAGAACGCGATCATGACCAGGAAGTTGGTCATGCCATAGACGAGGAACGTGCCCACGTTCGAGGCGAGGATGATCTGCAGGAGGTTGTCCGCGCTCAGGATGCCGTATGCGCCGAGCGCGGCGGAGACGGCGGCGAGGACCAGGATCCCGTAGTGCGGGGTCGCGTACCTGCCGTGAAGGAGCCCGAGCAGGCCCGGAACTTCGCGGTCGCGGCCCATGACGTAGGTGATCCGGACGCCGGTGTTGAGGCAGGCGAGCGTCGTGCCGATGAGCGCGACGAGGACGGTCGCCGCAAGGATCAGGGCGAGGGCGGTGCCGGTGCCGCCCAGCATCGTGTCGCCGATGAGCTTGACCAGATCGCCGATCGGTGCCCCGGACGCCGCCGCGGCGCTGTAGCCGGTGACGGTCGTGGCCGCGCCGGACGCAGCCGTCGCGGTGCCGGTGAGCGCACTGCTGACCGCGAAGTTCGCGCTCACATACTCGATGAGGTAGGCGAAGATCCCCTGGATCGCGAGCGAGAGGAGCACGGCCCGTCGCACGTCGCGCTTCGGGTTGATCGCCTCGGCGCCGAGCGCGGTCACGGACTCGAAGCCGACGAGGAGCAGGATCGCGATCGTGCCCTGGAAGAGGACGTTCGTGATGTCGTGCGGCAGGACCACCGAGACGACGTCCTTGTGGGCGTAGGCGAGATCCGGGTGGGTGAGGCGGAAGACCACCGCGAGGACGCTGAACCCCAGCAGGGCGGTCAGCTGGATGACGTTGATCACGACCGCCGTCATGGTCGAGCCGGAGATCCCGCGGAAGGCGATCAGGCCCGTCAGCGCCGCGAAGACGACGACCAGCGCGATCTCGAACGGCGTGTTCAGGCTGATCCCGAACAGGCTCAGGATGTAGACCGCCAGGATCCCGGTGAACGCGACCATGATCCCGGGGTAGATCCAGTAGTAGAGGTGGGAGATCCACCCCACCACGAACTTCGCGAGGCGGGCGAACTTGTAGTGGATCGCCTCCTCGCGCTCGAGGAACGCGGCCTCGGCGAAGTAGTACGAGGAGCCCGCGCCCGCGGACGGGTACAGGTTGGACAGCTCCCCGTAGCTCCACGCGGTGAGGAAGGCGAGGACCAGCGCGAACAGCAGGCCGGGGACCATGTCCATCGCCGTGGTGGACGTGCCATTCGCCTGCAGCGTCTGCGACTGGAACGTCGTCCAGAGGAACGCTCCCGGCGCGATCAGCGCCATCGCGTTGATCGTCAGGCCCGTCAGGCTCAGGGTCCGTTTCATCTCCGGTGCGGGGGCGCTCGCCATCTCGTCTCCTCCACCGCGGTCGTGGCCGCGCGGCGCGCCCACTCGTCGCGCCGGTTGGCCCGATCGTGGCGGCGCGCGAGACTCGTGCACAGGGTGGAGACCGTGATGTGCGGGAGCGGATTGGTTGCGCCCGGGTGGCAATTGGCGGCGCGGCCGTCGCCGCGCGGCGGAGGAGGCGTGGCCGTCGCCGCGCGGCGGAGGAGGCGTGGCCGTCGCGGGCAGGGCGGGTGCCGGGCTGTCGGCCGTCAGTGCCCCGGCCGTCGATGTCCGGATGCCATCGCGCGACCGCCTACTCGGGGCCGGCGTAGCTCCCGGCGGTCTGCGGGAACATCGCCTTGATGATCTTGAAGGCCGAGACGTCCACGGTCGCGTCCATGTGCAGGTAGACCGCCGCGTCGCGGAGGTACTTCTCGATGCCCACGTCGAGCATCGCTCCGTGGCCGCCGTGCAGCTCCAGGGCCTGCCTGCAGACCTCGAAGACCTCCTCCGACGCGAAGACCTTGACCATGTTCGACAGCTGGTCGGCGTCCGCGGCGTTCTGGTCGACCGCCCGGGCGGCGTGGCGCACGAACGCCCGGACCGCGTCGAGCTTGATGGCCATCTTGGCGAGCCGCAGCGCGACGGCCTGGTGCTTGATGAGGATGCGTCCTCCCTGGACGTGCTGCTGCACGAACGCGGCCGTGTCCTCGAAGGCGGCGATCCCGGTGCCAAGGTTCTTGGCCGCCTGGAGGATCTTGCCCGGCCGGAAGTAGACGCCCGCCTTGCCGAGCGCGGCGTCCCGCACCAGCAGGTGGTCCTCCGGCACGCGGCAGTCCTCGAAGACGATCTCGCCGTTGTTCATGTAGCGGCCGCCGAGCGTCTCGTTGCAGCGGGTCACGGTCAGCCCGGGCGTGTCGCGCGGGACGAGGAAGCTGCTGGTGCCCTGCAGCATGCCGATGGCCGGGTTCGTGTTCGCGTAGACGACGTACAGCGACGCGTCGTAGCCGTTGCTGATGTAGTGCTTCCGGCCGTTGATCGTCCAGTGGCCGTCGGCGAACGTGGCCCGGGTGTCCATGTTCGCCTCGGGAGCGTTGTACGGAAGCCAGCGGTCCGAGGCACCCTTGGGCTCGGTCAGGCAGTGCGCCATCAGGAATGACGGGTCCGCCATGTAGCGGGGAAACCACCGCGCCTGGAGATGCTCGGGGGCCACGTTCCGCAGGAGCACCGAGACCTTCCAGCCCTGGGCCAGCTTGTCGGCCAGCCCCGCGTCGCCGCGGCCGAGCTCGGTCGCGATCAGGGCGAACGTCTGCGCCTCCGTGCCCGGGTCCAGCTCCACCCCGCCGTACGCGCCGGGCACGCCGAGCCCGCGCAGGCCCGCCGCGTCGGCCTCCTCGAGGATCGAGGGCGGCAGCCGCTCGTCCGGGTCCATGAGCCACTCGCGCACGCGGTTGGCGCGGATGAACGGGACGACGACCCGGTCCACGTACTCCCGCGTCGTCTGCTGCATGAGCCGCTGCTCGGGCGACAGCTCGAGCTGGTCCATCGTCGTGGTCATCGCGTGTCCTCCCCGCATGCGACGCTGCCGTCGCCCGCGACGCTACTCGGCGACCGGGCCCGCCGGCGCCACCTCGGGGCCGATCCAGATCGTCTGGACGTTCGTGAACTCGCGGATCCCGAACGGGCCGAGCTCGCGGCCCCAGCCGCTGCGCTTGACGCCCCCGAACGGCAGGCGCGGGTCGGAGGCGACCATCCCGTTGACGAAGACGGCACCGGACTCGACGGTCCGCGCAAGTGCCTCGCCGGCGGCGACATCCCGGGTCCAGATGCTGGCGCCCAGGCCGTAGTCGGACCCGTTGGCGATCGCGACCGCGTCCTCGCCCTCGGCGACCCGCCGCACGGCCGCGACCGGTCCGAAGGTCTCCTCCGCCAGGACCGGCATGCCGTCGCGCACGCCGGCCAGGACGGTCGGCTCGTAGAACCAGCCGGGCCCGGGCCGCCGTCGGCCGCCCGCGAGCACGCGCGCCCCGTCGCGCACCGAGGTCTCCACCTGTCGCTCGAGGGCCTCGCGCAGGTCCGCCCGCGCAAGCGGCCCGACCTGGGTCGCGGGATCGAGCGGATCGCCGACCCGCAGCGATGCAACGGCTCGCGCGAAGCGCTCCTCGAACTCGTCGGCGACCGCCTCGGCGACCAGGAACCGCTTCGCGGCGATGCAGGACTGGCCGGTGTTCTGGTTCCGGGCCCGGACCGCGGTCGCCGCCGCCGCGGCCACGTCGGCGTCGGCGAGCACGATGAACGGGTCCGACCCGCCCAGCTCGAGGACGGTCTTCTTGAGGGCCGCCCCGGCGACCGCGGCCACGTGCATGCCGACCTCGGAGCTGCCGGTGAGCGTCACGGCGCGCACCCGGTGGTCGCGGATGACCGGCTCGACCGCCGCGCCCTGGAGCAGGAGCGTCCGGAACAGGCCGGCCGGGAAGCCCGCCTCCTCGAACGCGGAGCCGAGCGCGATGGCGCATTGCGGGATGTTCGAGGCGTGCTTGAGGAGGGCGCCGTTGCCGGCCATGAGCGCGGGCGCGGCGAAGCGCACCACCTGCCAGAAGGGGTAGTTCCAGGGCATGATCGCGAGCACGACGCCCAGCGGCTCGTACGCGACGAGGCTGCGGCTCGCGTTCGAGGCGATCACCTCGTCGCGCAGGAAGCCCTCCGCCCGGTCGGCGTAGAAGTCGCTCGTGAGGGCGCACTTCTCGATCTCGGCGAGCGCCTCGGAGATCGGCTTGCCCATCTCGAGCGTGATCAACCGGGCAAAGTCGTCGCGGCGGCGTCGCAGGTGCTCGGCGAAGCGGTGCATCGCCGCGGCCCGCTCGTCGAACGAGGTCCGGCGCCAGGCGCGCTGCGCCGCGTCGGCCCCGGCGATGGCCGACTCGATCTCGCCCGGCGAAGCCGCCGGGAAGCTCGCGAGGACGTCCCCGGTCGCAGGGTTGATGGATTCGAGCAGGTCGGTCATGCGTCCAGTCTCTCGCTCATCCAGTCGGCCATCGCGGGCCGGTACTTGTACGTGATGTTGTTGCAGACGTGGTTCCCGTCCGGGTACAGGAGCAGGGTCGCGTTGGGCGCCTCGCGGGCGATCCGCTCGGCCTGCTCGGGCGGGAACAGCCGGTCCCGCGCCCCGTGGATCACGAGGAGCGGCTGCTCGACGTTGGCGAGCACACCGTGGAGCGCGAGCGCCTTCGTACGCTCGAACGCCTCGTCCTCGTCCTTCGACTTCGTGTAGAAGACGTATCCCGCACGGGTGAGGGGATTGAGGGCCGGCCAGCACGCGGAGAGGTCGTACGGGCCCGCGAGCGCCACGAGCGCGCGGATCCGCTTCTCCCGGGCAGCGGCGAGCGGGCCGTAGATCCCGCCCATGCTGATCCCCATCAGCCCGACCCGTCCCGCGTCGACGTCCGGTCGAGCCTCCAGCGCGTCGATGATCGGGCGGACGACGCTCGACCAGTCGGCCCGGATGGGGAAGCGCGGTGCGCTCTCGCCCTGGCCCGGGCCATCCACCGTCAGCGTGGCCATTCCGCGGCGGAGGAAGTCCTGCTCCATCGCAAAGAGCTCCTCCTTGACCGAGTCGAGGCCCGGGACGAGGAGCACGACCGCCGGACGGGAGACCCCCCGCGGCCGGCGCAGGTTGGCGGGGATCGTCGTGCCCTCGAACGGGATCTCGAGGCGCTCGCCGGGTGGATCGAGGTGGGGGAGCGCCCGGGCGTACGTCGCCGTGACGAGCGCGTTCATCTCGCGGTGCAGGTGGGGGTCCTCGAACCAGAGGAACTTCCCGAGGTGGTACGACCACGCGGCCCGCTGGAACGCCTCGGTCGCGCTGACGACACGCCCGCGGGCGGCGGCGGATTCCGCGAGCTCGCGGTGCACGTCCCCCACGGCCTTCCAGTTCGGCGCCCATTCGGCCCACTCGGTCGTGGCGGCCTGCACCCGCTCGAAGTCGTTCACGTCGATCCCGTTGGCGACGAACCGCGGCTTCCAGTGGGAGACGGCAAGCTGGACGCGGTTGGCGGCGTCAGTGGCCACGGGCGGACTCCTCCGATACGACTGGTGCGCCGCGGGGCACGCTCATGCCGGGCGCCCTTCGAGGCGGCCGGCAAGGTCCGCGAGGAACGCGGCGGCGTGGGCGCCGTCGGCCACCCGGTGATCGACGGACAGGGTGAGCGTCACGACGGGCGCGATCACCGCGGCGCCGTCGCGGGCGATGACCCCGTCCCGGACACGGCCGACGGCAAGGATCGCGGCCTCGGGCGGATTGACGATCGCCGTGAACCGATCGACGCCGTGCTGGCCGAGGTTCGAGATCGTGAACACGGCGCCCGTCAGCGCATCCGCGGACAGCTTTCCGGCGCGCGCCCCGTCCTGGAGCGCCGACCGTTCGCGCGAGATCGCGGCGAGGTCCTTCGAGTCGGCGTCACGCAGGACGGGCACCAGCAGCCCGTCCTCGAGCGCCACGGCGATCCCAACGTGGATCCCGTCGGCGCCGATCAGGCCCTCCGGGTCGTAGCGCATCGCCAGTCGCGGGTGGTCGACCAGCGTTCGGGCGACGGCCTCGATCAGGACGTCGGCGTAGGAGACACCGGCGGCTGCCTTTGCCGCTGCGGCGAGGGTCATGTCGACGTCGCGCGAGACGGAGAACTGGGGGACGTCGCGGAATGACCGGGTCATCCGCTCGGCGATGACGCGCCGCATCCGCGACAGGGGAGCGCGCGCGGGCGCGATCCCCGTGGCGGCCGGTTCGCCGCCGGGTGGCGCCGTCGCCGCGCCGGTGTCGGGCGCCCCCGCGGCGCCGGAATCGGCCGCCCCTCCCGCCGCGCCCGCGGCCTCGACGTCCTCGATAGAGATCCGGCCACCTCGGGCGGCCCGGACGAGGGCAAGGTCCACCCCGAGCTCGGCGGCTCGCTTGCGTGCCGCGGGGCTCGCGACGACACGATCCGAGGTGGCCTCGGACGGCACCGTCGCCGCTGCGGGCGCCTGGGGCCGCTCCGGTTCGGGCGGCGGCGCCGCAACCACATCCGGCGTCGCCATCCCGATCGGCTCGTCGGCGATCGGCTCGTCGGCGATCGGCTCGTCTGCGGTCGTGGAGATCAGCGCGATGACGGCCGTCACGGGGATGTCGTCCCCGCCGGCCGCGAGCAGCCGGCGCACGTACCCCGCGACCGGCGACTCGACCTCCATGGTCGCCTTGTCGGTCTCGACCTCGAAGAGGGCCTCGCCGGCGTCGACGTGGTCGCCCTCCTTCTTCAGCCAGGCGACGAGTCGGCCCTCGTCCATCGTCAGGCCGAGCTTGGGCAGGATCACCGGGGTGACGCTCACCCGACGAGCTCGCGGGCGGCGCGGACGATGTCCTCGACCTGCGGGACGACGCCGCGCTCGAGATGCGCGGCATACGGGATCGGCGTCTCGACGCCGGCCAGGCGACGGGGAGGGGCGTCGAGGTCGTCGAACGCCTCCTCGGCGACCATCGCGGCGATCTCGCCCCCGTAGCCGCCACGCCGGATCGCCTCGTGGACCACGAGCAGGCGCCGCGTCCGCCGGACGCTGGCCAGGATCGCGTCACGGTCGAGCGGCACCAGGGTGCGGAGGTCGATCACCTCCGCCTCGATCCCGTCGCGCGCGAGCGTCTCCGCCGCCTCCAGCGAGAAGAGCACCTCGCGCGACCAGGTGACGATCGTGAGATCGCGCCCGGGCCGCTTCACGTCGGCCTTGCCCAGGGGGACCACGTGCTCGCCCACGGGAACCGGGCCCTTCGTGCGATAGAGCAGCTTGTGCTCGATGAACATCACCGGGTCGTCGTCCCGGATCGCGGCCGCCAGAAGGCCCTTCGCATCGGCGGGCGTGGCCGGCATCACGACCTTGAGGCCTGCCACGTGCGTGAACCAGGCCTCCAGCGACTTCGAGTGCTGCGCCGCGTTGCCCCGGCCGGATCCGCCCTGGGTGCGCACGACGAGCGGCACGCGCGCCTGCCCGCCGAACATGAACCGGTTCTGGGCGGCCTGGTTCACGATCTGGTCGATCGCGAGGCCGGAGAAGTCGATGTACATGAGCTCGACCACGGGCCGCAGGCCGGTGAGCGCAGCCCCGACGCCCGCCCCGACGATCCCGATCTCGCTGATCGGCGTCTGTCGGATCCGGTTGGCGCCGAACTCCGCGAGCAGCCCCGCGGTCACCTGGAAGGCGCCGCCGTGCTCGGCGATGTCCTCGCCCATCACGAGCACCCGGGGGTCGCGCTGCATCTCGAGGCGCAGCGCCTCGCGGAGCGCCTCCGCGTAGAAGAGCTCGGTCGTGGCCACGGCGGGGCCGGCCTCGGCCGCCTCAGGCGCTGGCATAGATCTCCTCCGGCGTGATCGGCGAGGCGATCGGGCCCGTCTCCGCCCACGCGATCGCCCGTTCCATCTCCTCGTCCACTGTCCCGTCGATCGCGTCGAGCTCCGCGTCGGTCGCCACCCCGTCCGTGGTGAGCCACGCCCGGGCATTGATGAGCGGGTCGAACGTTGCCCGCCACGCCTCGATCTCGCCCTTCGTCCGGTACTGCTGCGGATCCCCGTAGTAGTGACCCTCGTGTCGGTAGGCCTCGGCCACGATGAGCGTCGGGCCGCCGCCGGAGCGGGCCCGGGCGATCGCCTCGCCCGCGGCCTCGTGCACGAGGCGCACGTCGCGCCCGTCCACGTGGATGCCCGGCATCCCGTACCCGATGGCGCGCGTCGCGATGTCGTCGACGGCGAACGCCCGCGCCGCCGGGAGGCTCTCCGCGTACTGGTTGTTCTCGCAGACGTAGATCACCGGCAGCTTCCAGATGGCCGCGAGGTTGAGCGACTCGTGGAACGTCCCCTGGTTCGCCGCGCCGTCGCCGAAGAACGAGACGGCGACCTGGTCCGTGCCGAGCTGCTGGGCGGTGAGCGCCGCGCCGGTCGCGATCGGGATCCCGCCGCCGACGATCCCGTTCGCCCCGAGGTTGCCTTTCGATGTGTCGGCGATGTGCATCGAGCCGCCGCGGCCGCGGCAGTAGCCGGTCTCGCGCCCGAGCAGCTCGGCGAACATCCTGCCGAGGTCGGCCCGCTTCGCGATGCAGTGGCCGTGGCCGCGATGCGTCGACGTGATCCAGTCGTCGTCGCGCAGGTGTGCGCAGACGCCGGC
>JADGQH010000136.1 GCA_017881985.1 Chloroflexota bacterium
GGTGCCGCTCATCGGCCGGCCCGGGCAGGCGGCTCGCCGCCCCGAACCGGGTCGGCGTCGCTCACCACCCGCTCACCAGCCGCCCCCGCCGAGGGCCGGCCAGCGCTCGAAGCCCTGTGCCGGGAGGGGCTCGCAGCGGATCGGCCGGTCCTCGCGGTAGCCCAGGGCGTAGTCCGCCTGGATGAGCGTGTGGAGCTGGCTGGTTCCCTCGTAGATCACCGCCGCCTTCGAGTTGCGCAGGTAGCGCTCCACCGGGAACTCGTTGCTGTACCCATTCGCACCGTGCACCTGGATCGCGTCGAGCGCGGCGGCCACGCTGTGCTCCGTGGCGTGCCACTTCGCCAGCGAGGTCTCTCGCGTGTTGCGGACCCCATGGTTCTTCAGCCATGCCGCGCGCCAGACGAGAAGCCGACCAACTTCCGTGCCAGCGGCCATCTTCGCGATCATCTGCTTGACCAGCTGGTGGCGCCCGATCTCCTCGCCGAAGGTCTCGCGCTGGTGGGCGTACGCGACGCTCGCGTCCAGGCAGGCCTGCGCGAGGCCGACGGCGCCCGCGGCGACCGTGAAGCGGCCCTGGTCGATCGCGCTCATCGCGACGAGGAATCCTTCGCCCTCCTCGCCGATCCGGTTCTCGACCGGGACGACCACGTTGTCGAGGGTGACGAGCCCGGTGTTCCCGGCCCGGATCCCGAGCTTGCCGTGCAGCGTCCCCGTCGTCAGGCCGGCCATCCCGCGCTCGAGCATGAACGCCGTCACGCCGCGATGCTTCTTTCCTCGATCGACCGTTGCGAAGAGCAGGATGTGGTCCGCGAGGTCGGCCAGGCTGATCCAGATCTTCGAGCCGTTGAGGACGTAGGCGTCGCCGTCGCGGCGGGCGGTCGTCTGGAGGCTCGCCGCATCGGTCCCGGCGCCCGGCTCGGTCAGCGCGAACGTCGCGAGCTTCCTCCCCTGCGCCTGCGGCACGAGCCAGCGTCGGCGCTGCTCGTCGGTCCCCCACTGGAGCAGCGCCAGCGAGTTCAGGCCGACGTGCACGCTCATCACCACCCGGAAGGCGGTGTCGGCGCGCTCCAGCTCCTCGCACAGGATCGCGAACGAGACGAAGTCCATCCCGGACCCGCCCCACGCTTCCGGGATCGGCGCGCCCAGGTAGCCGAGCTCCCCCATCTTCTCGAAGACCTCCGGATGCGCCTCGCCCCGCTCGTCCCAGGCCCGGATGTTCGGCAGGATCTCCGCCGCGACGAACTCGCGGACGGAATCGCGGACGAGCCGGTTCTCGTCGCTCAGGCTGAAGTCGATCACGCTGGCACTCCGCGGGGCTCCTGGAGGGGTTGGGCCGACATCGTCGCACGCGGAGCGGAGGGCGGCACGGCAGTGGGCGACGCGAGAGCGGCCGATGCGCCAGACGGCCACGCCACAGGGGGCCACGCGAAGGCCACGCGACGGCCCCACAGCCGGCCCGGACCGCCCTGCCATCGGCGCGACCTTCGGCCCCCCGGCTCCCGGTCCGCGCCCGATATACTCGGCCAAGGTCCGCCGCAGCCCGCCCGAGTGACGCGGCCCGGCCGGCGACGTACCCGAGGACCCACTCATGGAAACCGTGACCGCGCCGGCCGCCTCCGGCCTGATTTCCGCCGACTCCGGCCCGAATTCGGCCGTCTCCGGCCTGGACCTCGCCGCCCTTGCCGCGGCCAACCTGACGCCGGTCCTCGGCCGCTATTTCGAGCGGTCGTGGGCGCGGGGCGAGGGCCATCGCCTGTACGACACGGATGGCAGGGCGTACCTGGACTTCGCGAATGGGATCGCGGTCAGTGTCCTGGGCCACGGCCACCCGGCGGTGACGGCCGCGATCCACGCCCAGGTGGACCAGCTGATCGCCCCGTGCGCGGCGATGGGATACGCCGAATCGACGGTCCGCCACGCGAAGCTCCTCGCGGAGTTCCTGCCCGAGCCGCTCGACTCGATCTTCTTCATGAACTCCGGCTCGGAGGCGATCGAGGCGGCGATCAAGCTCGCGCGGCGGGTCACCGGGCGGCCCGGCATCATCGCGTTCCGGGGCGGGTTTCACGGCCGCACGATCGGCGCCGCCAGCATCACGAGCTCGAACATCAACTACCGGCTCGGCTACGAGCCGCTCCTGCCGGGCGTCTACCTGAGCCCGTTCCCGTCGGTCTATCGCGATTTCGACGGCGACGAGGCGCGAGCCGTGGAGGTCTCGCTGAAGCACCTGCGCGAGCTGCTCAAGACGACGATCCCGCCCTCCGCAGTGGCGGCGATGATCCTCGAGCCGGTCCAGGGCGAGGGTGGCTACATCCCGGCCCCGCCGGCCTTCCTCCGGGCGCTCCGCGCGATCTGCGACGAGCACGGGATCCTCCTCGTCGCGGACGAGGTCCAGGCGGGCTTCGGGCGCACCGGGAAGATGTGGTCATTCGAGCACGCCGGGATTGTCCCGGACGTCGTCTGCGTGGCCAAGGCGATCGCGAACGGCTTGCCGCTCTCCGCGATCGCGAGCTCCAGGGCGCTCCAGGAGCGTTGGGGCCGCAGCGCCCACGGCACCACGTATGGCGGCAACCCGGTGGCGTGTGCCGCCGGGATCGCGGTCCTCGAGACGATCCGCGCCGAGGGGCTCGTGGAGAACAGCGCCGCGCGGGGGGCCGAGCTGATGGCCGGCCTTCGCGCCATCGCGGCCGACGACGTCAGGATCGGCGACGTGCGGGGCCTCGGGCTCATGATCGGGGTGGAGTTCGTCCGCGACCGCGCAACGAGGGAGCCCGACGGGGCTCTTTGTGAGGCCGTGATCCAGGGCTGTGCGGATGCGGGCCTGCTGGTCATCTCGTGCGGGGTCGAGCACAACGTGATCCGCTGGATCGCGCCGCTGAACGTGACGTCCGCGGAGATCGACGAGGCGCTCGGGATCTTCGACCGCGTGCTTCACTCGGTGCGCGCCTAGCCGGGACGACCCGTCGCGCGGCGTCCGGTCGCGCGGCGTCAGGTCGTGAAGCGCGCGGTCGCGCGGGGTGCGGTCTCTCGGCGTTCGGTTCCGCGGCTCCGGTCGCGCGGGGTGCGGTCGCGAAGCGCGCGGTCGCGAAGCGCGCGGTCGCGAAGCGCGCGGTCGCGCGGGTGCGGTCGCGACCCGATCAGCCGGGCTGATCGTCATCGGCTCCACCGATGGGATCGGAGCCTCGCACACTCAGTCCGACGACGAAACTGCGTTTCGTGGGCGGTTTCGTGCTCGGCAACCCAAGATCCATCAGCGGGCATGATCGATATCACGCCGGCTTATGGCGCCGCCAGGAGACGGGGTTCGTCCGTCCCGACGGGACTTCGGAGCCCCGACCGGTCCTCCGAGCGTCGGCTCGTCGGCTACTGCTGGCGGCCGTTGGCCAGGAAGCTCATCACGTCCGCGAGCCGGAAGCGGCGATCGCCGCGGCGGCAGACACGGAAGAATGGGAGCTCGCCGCGATCGCCGAGGCGCTTCACGGTGTTGACGTGGAGGTGGAGCATCTCCGCGACCTCGCTCGCGGTGAGGAGCGGCCCTAGCTCGCTGATCGCCATGTGGTTCCTCGCCTGATCGGTTGCGGTCGCGCCGGACGCTTCCAGTGGCAACAGGTGGAGTGCGACCCGCTTCGATGGGGAGCGTAGGGGTCGGCGCACGACGGGCCAAGCCGTACCTTCGGTCTAGGAGGGTCGTACGGCATGGTGGGGTGGGGTCCCGGGCCGACGGCGTCGCGCGAACCAAACCACGCCGCGGGCAGCAGCGCGGCGCACGCGAGACGCGCCGTTCCGGCCGCGCTTCGGACGCTCGCGAGCCCCGGCCGCCCGCCGCGCCGTCCTCGAGCCGCGTCGCCCGGCGCATGACGGGCCGTCATGACGCGGACGTCTCCGGACCACACACTCGCATCACGCTCAGACGTGGGCGAAGGCAATGAGCAGTGGAACCAGATCGCTTCCTGCGTGCTGACGGCACGGGGATGAATGGCCGTGACCGGCCCTGTCGCCGGCCATGGTGGAGCGCCCTTCAGTCGCGCACGAGGAGAATGTCATGAGCATCGATCGGGTAGACCGAACGGTCGTCACCCAGGACCGCACGCCGACGGCGGGCCAGCCGCCGCTCGCGACAGCGGGCCAGCCACCGCTCGCGACCGCGCAGCCATTCGCACCAACCGTGTCGCAGGAGACCGTGCGGACGGACAGCCAGCACGTCACGAGGACGAGTCCCGGCGGTCCCGAGATGACCCGCCGAATCATCGTGCTCGTCTTCGGGCTCATCCAGATCGTCATCGGGGCGCGCATCGTCCTGCTGCTGCTGGACGCGCGGGAAGCCAACGGCCTCGTGTCCGGCATCCTCAACGTCAGCCAGCTGTTCGTGGCGCCATTCGTCGGGATCCTCGGGAAGGACTCGCTGCACGCCGCGGGCTCGGTGCTCGATGTCGCCGCCATCCTGGCCTTCGTCGGCTGGTCGCTCCTCGAGCTGATCGTGATCTGGGCGCTTGGCATCTTCCGGCGCGAGCCGGCCTGACCGGCCCACGCGTCGCACGCACCTGACCGCAGGGCGGTCTCCAGTCGGGCGGGGCTCCGTCCGCGAACAGCGTCGGCCGACGGAAGGCCGCGCACCGGGAAGGAACACATGCAATGAGCTTCATCGCCTGGATCGTGGTCGGCGCGATCGCCGGCTTCCTCGCCAGCCAGGTCATGCGCGCGCGTGAGGGCCTGCTGATGATGGTCGTGCTGGGTATCGTCGGCGCCCTTGTCGGCGGTTTCCTTGCCCAGGCTGTCTTCCACAAGGGCGACGTCAGCGGCATCAACATCGAGAGCATCGTCATCGCCACCCTCGGCGCGATCCTGGTCATCTTCGTGGTGCACATGGCGACCGGTTCGCGTGGCCTCCTTCGCCGCTGACGTCAGCTCCAGCAGGCGCCATCGATGAAAGGCACGAAGTCCGGGCGGCACCCTCGCGCTGACCGGACGCCGAGCGCGGACCCCGGGCAGCGCCGCGCCGGCTTCGCCCGGCGCCTGTCCGGAGCCATCTCGTCAGCGTTGACGACCGGGACGACGTTCGTCGGGCGCGTGCCGGGCACGCTCGATGCGACGAGGACCGGCGCGCGCGAGGCGGCGCGCTCGCTCCAGACCCTCCCCGACCCGACCCTCCAGTGGCTCGCGGCGGGCTCGGTCGGGCTGAGTGCCGGGCTCTTCCTCACCGGCAAGCGGCGCCTGGTCATCGCGGCGAGCCTTGCGCCGGCCGTTGCGATGGGTGCGGCAATCGTCGCGCGGCCAGTCGAGTCTGCCGTCGCGGACATTCTCGTCGCGCGGCCGGCTGAGCCAGCCATCCCGAAAGTCCTCGGGCCGGTGACCGTCGTCCGGCCGAAAGGCAACGAACCCTGGCGAGCCGTGTCGGGTCTGACGCGACACGGAAACGGCGTGAAGCGTGGGTAGGGAGCGTCCCCAGATCGTGGTCGTTCGCCGAGGCGGGGACCATGGCTGCCTGATCACGATCCTTCTCCTCGTGATCGCGTGGCCACTGGCAATCGTGTACTGGATCCTCCGGTTGATGGCCTGGATCGTTGGGTCGATCGTCGACTGGCTGACCCTGGGCCCCGTGCGACGCCGACGACGCTGACACGCACATCGCCACATGACCGACCGTCATGACAATGCGGTGGCCCGGCCACACACTCCCGGCATGAACATGCGGAAGGTCGACATGACCGACGAACACATCAAGGGCGCTGTCAGCAAGGCCAAGGGCACCATCGAAGAGGGTCTTGGCAAGCTGACCCGTAACCGGAAGCAGCAGGCCCACGGCAAGGCAACGCAGGTCCAGGGCGCCGCGCAGAGCGGCCTGGGAGACGTCCAGGACAAGCTCCGCGCGCCGGAGGGCCGTTGACGACGCCCACGAACCAGCGCGCACGACGTTCCAGGGGGATCCGGAGATGACCACCGCTGAAGCACCCGAGGTCAGCAGCTACCTCGCCGGTCGCGCCGGGTCCGCTCCGGCGCGGCGGGGCGCTCGACGCGATGAGTTCGAGGTCGTCGGCCTGCTCCTGGGGATTCTCGGCGTCCTCCTGGTCGTGGTCATGACGCTCGGCGCCACGCCAGGCCTGTCATGACGACCGCGAGACTGGCCATTCCTGACGGGCGCGCCTCGCTCCGACCGCTCGGTCACCGGCCGATGGGTCCGGAGCTCAGGCAGATCGCGGCGGCTGCGCTGCGCAGCTCGCTCCTCATCGCGATCGCCATGCTCCTGATCCTCGTCGTGCTCCCGGTTGCGCTCGGCGCGGCGTGGACCCAGGTGGCCGTCGCGCCCTGAGCTGCGAGCCGACCGCGACCACGGCTGCGAGCCCGCCCGGGGCCGCGGCGCGACGACGGCTACGACCCTGGGGACTCCGGGTCGCCCGAGATGACGACACGCACCTGCGAGAACGAACCGGACCTTCCGCGACCGCGCCCGCACGGTCCATCCGGCACGTGACGCAGCGGACGGCGCGGTGCCAGCATGCGTCGGTGACGATCTCTTCCGGCGAGCCGCGCTGGTCGGACTTCAGCGGGCTGCTCCAGCGCGGCGTCTTCTGTCCGATCGCGGCGAGCTGCCCGGTCGGCGACTTCCTCACTGGGCACCTCGGGATCGACCCCGCCTACATCCGGGACCGGATCGCGACCGTGTTCCTCGACGGATCCGTGGTCGATGACCTCACGACCGCGATCATTCGGCCGGGCTCGACGCTCACCCTCTCCGCGGCGATGCCCGGGCTCGTTGGCGCGACGCTGCGCAGGGGTGGCTTCTACTCCGCCATGCGCTCGGAGATCAGCTGGAAGGCCGGGGACGGCGAGCGCGACGGGGGCGACGGGCCGCCCGGGACGGTCCGGCTGAAGCTGTTCAACACGGTCCTCCGCGAGATCGGCCCGGCGCTCCTGCAGCGCGGCGTCATGGTCGATCGCTGCGAGGCGACCGCCACGCTGCGGGCGTGGTGCGCTGACGACGTCGACGACGCGACCGACGATCC
This sequence comes from Chloroflexota bacterium, assembly GCA_017881985.1. Classification (GTDB taxonomy): domain Bacteria; phylum Chloroflexota; class Limnocylindria; order Limnocylindrales; family CSP1-4; genus CTSoil-043. The sequence goes on from JADGQH010000136.1 coordinate 6,999, forward strand.
CGAGGCAAGATGGGTCTCGCTCCGGGTGACTTCACCCTGAATCGGGCCAGGCGGTGAGCGTGACCATCAAGCTGTTCGCGTCGTTCCAGAAGGGTCGCTTCGCTGTCGAGACGCGGGACTACCCGCCGTCCACGACTGTCGCAGAGATCGCTCGCGACCTGAAGATCCCGGTCGCCGAGATCGGGGTCGTGCTCGTCAACGCTCGCCACGTTGAGCTCGACTTCTGCCCTGCCGGGGGCGACATCCTGGCGATCTTCCCGGTGATCGGCGGAGGCTGAGCTCGGGCTGGCCCCGGCTGTCGGTCAGCCAGCCAGTGGGATCAGGTGGACGGCCGACGCCTTGAACGTCGCGAGGATGGTGGCCCCCTCCGAGAGCCCGATGTCCGCGGCCGAGGCGCGCGTGACCGTTGCGACGAGCGTCGCGCCGCAATCGATGCTCACGCGCACGAGCGAGCCCTGGGCCACCATCCGGGAGACGCGCCCGGTCAGCTGGTTCCGGGCGCTCGACACGACCTTCGTCGGGACCGCCCCCGGGTCCACGGACCAGAGCGTCACGTCCTCCGGGCGCAGGCAGCACAGGACCGCGCGGCCGGGCGGCAGCGCGGAGACGGCCTCGACCTGGCTTCCGCCGACGTCGACGACGGCGACGCCCTCCTCGCTCGACACGACCCGGCCCGGCAGGCGGGTCTCGGCGCCGACGAACGCCGCAACATCCTCGTCGAACGGCGCGGCGAGCACCCGTTCGGGCGTGCCGACCTGACGAATCCTCCCCGCGACCATGACGGCCATCCGGTCGCCCAGCCGGACGGCTTCGTCGAGGTCGTGGGTCACGATCACGCACGCGACGTGCGTCTCGCGCAGGAGGCCCTCGAGATCGTCGAGGAGCCTCGCACGGGTGGCCGCGTCGACCGATGCGAATGGCTCGTCGAGGAGGAGCAGGTCCGGCTCGAGGACGAGCGCCCGGGCCAGGCTCACCCGCTGGGCCTCGCCGCTGGAGATCTGGCGCGCCGGGCGGTCGCGCAGATGCGCCACGCCGAGGCGCTCCAGCCACTCGGTCACGCGCGGCCGGGCGCTCGCGGACGGGACACCGCGGAAGCGCAACCCCGCCGCGACATTCGCGAAGACGGTGGTGTCGAGCAGGAGCGGATCAGGGAGCACGAGGCCGATGTGCCGGCGATAGGCAAGCTCGGTGGCGCGCCCGACCGGGATCCCCCGGAACGAGAGCGCCCCGCGCCCCACGCGGATCAGGCTCGCGAGGGCGAGCAGGAGCGTGCTCTTGCCTGCCCCGTTCGGGCCGACGAGGGCCAGGGTCGCCCCATCGGCGATAGCCAAGTTGCCGATCGTCAGGACCGGGCGCGCGCCCCGGACGACGACCGCATCGCGGAGCTCGACGAGCGGTGCCGGACTCGCGAGCTCCCTCGGACCGACAAGGGGCTGCGGGCCGGCCGCGCCG
>JADGQH010000137.1 GCA_017881985.1 Chloroflexota bacterium
CGGCGGTGAGGCCCTGCGCCTCGCTGCCGAGGACCAGCGCGACCGGGCCGGTCAGGTCGACCTCGGTGTAGGGCACGCTTCCGTCCACGCGTGCCGCCACCACCCGGAGGCTCTTCGCGCGGAGCCATCCCAGGACGTCGGCGCTGGTCGCGACGGCGAGGGCGAGCGTGAAGACGGTCCCCAGGGACGCCCGCACCGCGTTCGGGTTCCAGGGATCCACCGAGCCGACCGAGCCGACCGCCGCGATCATCGCATCCAGCCCGGCGCCGTCCGCGCTCCGGCACACCGCGCCGAAGTTGCCCGGCTTCTCCACGTCCTCAAGGATCCCGACTAGGGGCGCTGACGCCGGCATGCGCAGGCTCACGAGGGATGTATCGGGGGCGGTCGCGACGGCGACGATCCCGCTCGCGCGCTCGCCGTATGCCAGCAGGCCCAGCAGTTTCGCGGCCACGGGAACGAGCGGAACGCCGAGCGCCGCCACACGCTGCGCGACTGCCGCCACCTCGGCCTCGCCGGAGGCCTCGGCCGCGACGAACGCCTCGACGAGCGTGACCCCACCGTCGAGCGCGCGAGCCACCTCTCGGGCCCCGTCGACCAGGAGCAGGCCGGTCCGGATGCGGGCGCGCCGATCGCGGAGGGCCGCCGCGGCGCGGAGCCGGGGGTTGGCAGCGCTCGTCAGGACCGGGCGGACGGGGCGACCCTGCGTCATGCGGTCCACCGGATCGCGTAGCCCGCCGGCAGCTGACGGCCGTCGGGGCGACGCCTGCCGAGCGCGACGACCTCGGCGCGGCTGGCGATCGGGAACCCGAACGCGCCGGCGATCCGGCCACGCAGCTCGGCGACCTCGAGCCCAGCCGTGTGCGCGGTCAGGACGAAGAACGCCGGTGCCGGGCCCGTGAGCGCGGCGCAACCCGAGAGCAGCTCCCCGAGGTCCGTCTCCAGGTGCCACGCCGTGCCCCTGTGGGGCGCATGTCCATAGCTCGGCGGATCCAGCACCACGGCGTCGTACCGACGACCGCGGCGCGCCTCCCGGACCACGAACGCCCGGGCATCCTCCACGATCCACCGGACCGGCGCGTCTGCGAGTCCCGCTCCGGATGCATTGCGCCGGGCCCATGCCACCGCGGGCCGCGAAGCGTCCACGTGCGTGACGCGCGCCCCTGCCCGCGCGAGCGCGAGCGTGGCGAGCCCTGTGTAGGCAAACAGGTTGAGCACCTCCAGGGGCCGCTCCAGCCGTGCCCCGATCTCCCGGACGCGTCCCTCGGCCCACGCCGCGGGCTCCGCGTGCTCGGGGAAGAGGCCCACCTGGCCGGCGGGCGTCGGACGCAGCTCCAGGCGGAGGCCGTCGATCACGACGTCCCATCTCGGGGGCAGTGCGTCCGCCGTGTCCCAGCCCGCGAGGTCGTCGGCTCCCGCCGCGCGACCGAACCGAGCGGCCGCCCCGGTCCACGCGCCGGGATCGAGGAGCGGGATGTCGGATGCGCCGGGCGCCGGTCGATCGACGATCACCGCCCCGAACCGGTCGAGCCGCCGCCCATCACCGAAGTCGAGCAGGGCATAGTCCGACGAACCGGGGTCCACGCGGCGATCGTACAGGTCGGGCCGCGCGCGGGTTTGCATGCGTCGGCGGGGTCGCGACACATGTCGATCCGGTCGCGACACTGGCGGTCCCGGACCGGGGCCGGGCGGAGTGAACCGCCCAGCGCCGGCGGCGTAGAGTGGCCAGGTGCCGACCCGGATCGACCTGAACGCGGACGTTGGGGAGAGCCTCGGTCCGTGGCGGATGGGCGCCGACGCGGACCTGATCCCGCTCGTCACCTCGGTCAACGTTGCCTGCGGCTTCCATGCGGGCGATCCGCTCACGATCCGGCGAACCGTGCGTCTCGCCCTCGACTCCGGGGCGGCCGTTGGCGCCCACCCGGGATACCCGGACCTCGTCGGGTTTGGCCGCCGCGAGATGGATCTCACGCCGCGAGAGCTGGAAGCGTCCGTCCTCTACCAGGTCGCCGCGCTCGACGGCATCGTCCGCGCCGAGGGAGGGCGTCTCGCCCACGTGAAGCCCCACGGCGCGCTGTACAACCGGGCCGCGCTGGACCCGGACGTGGCCCGCCCCATTGCCGCGGCGGTGGCGAGCCTCGATGCGCGGCTGCGCCTCGTGGGGCCACCCGGCTCTGCGCTGCTCGCCGCGGGAGCGGCGGCCGGCCTCACCTGTGTCGCGGAGGGATTCGCCGACCGCGCGTACGAGGCGGATGGCCGGCTCCGCTCGCGCCGCCTGCCGGGTGCGCTCCTCGACGACCCGGAGCGAGCCGCCGCCCAGGCAGTCGAGATCGCGCGGGACGCCCGTGTCACGACGTTCGACGGCACGATCCTGGAGCTCACAGTGGCCACGCTCTGCATCCACGGGGACACGCCGGGCGCCGTCGTCACGGCGGCGACAATTCGCGCCGCGTTCGCTGTGGCCGGGATCGAGGTTCGTTCGGCGGATGGCTGAACGGATCGGAATCGGGCGTGCCCGCGTCGAGCCGTTCGGCGATGCGGCGCTCCTCGTGGTGCTGGGCGAACGCGTGGATCCGGCTGTCAACGACCGCGTCCATCGACTGGCATTCGGGCTCGACGTCCGGGCGGCCCGGCTGCCCGGGCTCGGTGCCACGGTCCCGGCCTACGCGAGCGTCCTCGTCCCGTTCGACCCCTCCGTGCTCGCAGAAGCCGCCGTTCGCGGCGTGATCGCCGACGTTCTGCGGGCGGACGTCGGGGCGGGCGCAGCCAAGCAGCCGGCCGCCGCCCCCGAGCCGGCCACGACCGCCGATATCAGGCCCGTGACCCACGTCCCGGTCCGCTATGGCGGCGCCGACGGCCCGGACCTCGCCGAGGTCGCGGTTCGGACGGGACTCTCCGAGGACGACGTCGTTCGCCTCCACGCCGGCGCGGAATACCGCGTCTTCTGCGTGGGATTCGTGCCCGGGTTCCCCTACCTCGGGATGCTCCCGGAGGAGCTGGCCCTCCCTCGACGATCGACGCCGCGCCTCCACGTCCCTGCCGGGAGCGTGGCGATCGCCGGGCGCCAGACGGGCATCTATCCGTCCGACACCCCGGGCGGATGGCACGTCATCGGGCGGACCGATCTCTCGGTCTGGGACCCGAACCGCGATCCACCCGCCCTTCTCGAGCCGGGCGCGCGGGTCCGGTTCGTGCCGGCCTGAGGTCGTGCTCCAGGTCATCGAGCCCGGTCCGCTCCTGACGATCCAGGACGCGGGGCGACCGGGCCTGGGCCGCCTGGGCGTGCCGCGGTCGGGTGCCTGCGATGCGTGGGGCCTCGGCGTCGCGAACCTGCTGGTCGGTGCCGCGCCGGGGTCCGCCGCGCTCGAGATCACGTTCGGAGGGTGCGTGCTGGAGGCGCTCGAGGCGACTGCCGTCGGGCTCGGCGGCGCGGACCTCGGCGCGGAGCGGGACGACGGTCGACGCCTGGCGCCGTGGAGCGCCCACCGCATCCCGGCGGGGGCCCGGATCCGCTTCGCGGGAGCTGTGCGCGGAATGCGCGCGTACGTCGCGCTCGCCGGCGGGATCGCGATCGGAACCTGGATGGGATCCGCGTCCACGTTCGCGGTCGGGCGGCTCGGGTTCGAGGACGGCCGGCCGCTAGGGCCCGGCGATCGACTTGTCGCCCGCCGTCCGGGCGATCTCGATGCCGTCGGGGGCACATGGCCCTCGCGGCTGGCCCCGCACCCTGCCGAGCGGACCGGCCCGCTCGGGATCGTGTCCGGACCGGATCTTGACGCCGCCCCGGACGACGCCCTCGCGGGACTCGCGTCCGCGACCTGGCGCGTCTCGACCTCCAGCGACCGGATGGGCCTGCGACTCGACGGCCCCTCCCTGGGACCGGGCCGCGAGATCGTGTCGCATCCGCTCGTCCCGGGGGCCGTCCAGCTGCCGGCCGACGGACGACCGATCGTCATGCTCATGGACGGCCCCACGATCGGCGGCTATCCGGTCCTCGGCGTGGTGCCAACGGTCGACCTGCCCCGGCTCGGGCAGCTCCGTCCCGGCGACGAGATCGGGTTCCGGGCTGAGACACCCGAGGCTGCCCGGGGTCGGCTGCGGGCCCAGCAAGCGGCGTTCGATCGCGGGGCGGCTGCCCTCCGCGCCGACGCGGTCTGGGTCCGGCTCGCGGCAGGCGCGTGCGGCTGAACCGGGGCCTGTGCCTCAGGCGGACGGCCGCTCGTAGACCGCCAGCTGCCAGACGAGCGTGGTGCGGCTCAGCCGCTTGACGAGCCCATGCGCCGCGAGGATCGCCTCCACGTCGTCCGTCCGGTGAGCGTAGACGCGAAAGGGCGACCTCGAGAGCCACAGCTCGAGGTTGAGGAGCACCGTCCCCGCCCGGCCGAGCCAAGAGTCACGCGGGTAGACGAGGCCGTATCGACGCCGTGCGAGCGAGGCCGATCGACCGACGAGCGCGGCCATGTCGCGGTAGCAGCAGACGACGCGGTCGAGCGCGACGAGGTCCGCCGGCTCGATCTCGTCCGCGAGTGTGACGAAGTCGCCGATGACGTACCGGACCCGGTCGGCATGGCCCTGGCGCTCGGCTTCGCCGCGTGCGACCGCGACATAGGCGCGCGAGGCATCGACATCGACGGCGGTCGCCGCGCCGGACCGCAAGAGGTCGTGGTGGACGGCACCCACGCCCCCGCCGATCTCCAGCACGCTCTGCCCGCCGATCCCGCCCTCGGCGAGCGACTCGACGAGTGCCCGGGTCAGGCCGACGGCCCCTTTCTCGCGGTAGGCCCGAAGGTGCCGGGCGGCGTGGCGGGCATCGAACTGGCGATCGAACGGCGAGTCGCCTGGCGTGCAGCAGTCCATCCGGTCGCACCTCCAAGAAGCGGGCAGTCATCGGGTTGGCGGCAGGCGTCTACCGGGCTGGGCCTGGTCGCGATGTGGGCTCGTCCGAATCGATTGTCCCATCGGCGCGCAACCGCGGCCGCGTACGCTCGGCGGCTCGTCGGTCGGCCGGCCAGGGCGGCTCACGATCACCTATGACTTTCGGGTGACATCGCGCCCGACATTCTCGGTCGATGATGGTCTCGGACCGCGCTCCCCAAGGGTCCGCAACGTGCGTGTGCGGTGCGGACACGAGACGTACCGATGGAGATCCTCTCACGACGCCCGAGCAGCCCATCTCGATCGCCCAGCTGCCGCGAGCACGCATCAACGCGTCCGTGCTCCCTTCAGCCTGGGTCACCTACCTGATCCTCGGGTGCTTGGTCACTGCCGCGTACTTCACCATCCTCGACCCGACGTTGCAGGACCCCGTCTACAACGTTCTCGGGATCTCGGCGGTCGGAGCGATCGCAATCGGGACCTGGCGCTGGAAGCCGATCCGCCGGCGCGGGTGGATCCTCCTCGCCGTCGGGGTGGCGCTCCAGGTCATCGGCGACGTGATGACCAGCTTCCTCACGAGCCCGGATGGCAACACGCCATTCCCGTCGGCTGCTGACGCCCCATACCTGATCGGCTACGTCGTGGTCGCCATCGGGCTTATCGATCTCGCGTGGGGCAGCAATCGAGAGCGCGACCGCGTTGCCTGGATCGACGCTCTCATCGTGGCCACCGCCGCGGCGATCTTCGTCTGGGTCTTCGTGATGCACGGCCAGGTTGCGTCGAGCGAGGACGTGCTGTCCGCCCTCGTGGCGGCGGCGTACCCGTTCCTCGACATCGTCCAGATCGCGGTCGTGGTCCACCTGCTTCTCGGGGGGCGCCGGGCTCCCGCCCTCCTTCTCCTCGGGGCGAGCTTCGGAGCGTCCCTCGTTGCCGATCTCGTGTACGCCAAGCTCTCGCTCGATGGGACCTACCTGGTCGGACAGCTCGTCGATGCGGGATGGCTCCTCGGCTACGTGGCCCTGGGCGTCGCGGCCCTCCACCCCTCGATGGCGCGCTCCGCCGCCCAACTTGGCACGGGGCAGACGACGCTCACGCGGCCGCGCCTCCTCCTGCTCGCGGGCGCTGGGATGACCGGGCCGCTGGTGGTCGCCCTCGAGGCGATGCGGGGCGACCCGCCGGACGCGGTCGCCATCGCGGTCGGGTTGAGCGTGGTGTACCTCCTCGTACTCTGGCGCGTGGTCCTCGGCCTCAAGTCGCTCGAGGACTCCATGCGCGAGCGCGGCAAGCTGACGGTGGAGCTCGCGCAACAGGCCAATCACGACCCGTTGACAGGACTCGCAAACAGGCGCCTCTTCCTCACCCGGCTTGATGCAGCCATTGCGCATCCCGAGCCGGGGCGGCGCGTCGCAGTGGTCTACCTCGATCTCGATCGGATCAAGGCGATCAACGACTCGAGGGGTCACGCTGCGGGCGACGCAGCGATCGCGGCGGCCTCGCAACGGCTCCTTTCGGGCCTTCGGTCGGCGGACACCGTGGCGCGCCTCGGGGGAGACGAGTTCGGCATCCTCCTGGCGTCGACCACGCCGCACGAGGCGCGTGGGGCTGCCGCGCGGATCAACGCCTTGCTCGAGGAGCCCGTTGGCATCGGCGACGACTCGTCAACAATGAGCGCGAGCGTCGGCCTGGCGTTTGCGGTACCGGGCGACGGCTCTCACGACGTGATCCGCAACGCGGACCAGGCGATGTACCGGGCCAAGTCAACCGGCGGAGCGTCCTTCGTCGAGTACTCAGAGAAGATGCGGTTCGAGAACGCGGAGCGTCTCGAGCTCCAGGGGGAGATGTCCGAGGCGATCGCCCGCCGTGAGTTCGTCCTTCACTACCAGCCGATCGTCGACCTGCGGTCCGGTGCGATCGTAGGGCTCGAGGCGCTGGTCCGCTGGGCCCATCCGACCCGCGGCCTCCTGCTTCCCGGGTCCTTCATCCCGCTTGCCGAACAGACCGGCCTCATCGTGCCCCTGGGTCGCTGGATCTTCCAGGATGCCGTTCGCCAAATCAGCAGCTGGCAGGGCCAGGGTCTCCTCCGCAGCGAGATCTGGATCGACATCAATGTGGCCGCGCGCCAGCTGGCGGATCCCCGCTTCACGCGCGACGTGGCGGCCGCAATCTCGGGTACCGGGATGGGCGCCGGACGTATCGCCGTGGAGCTCACCGAGACGGAGCTGATCCGGGATCCGGCGTCCGTCGGGCGCAGCCTCGAGACGCTTCGCAAGGGCGGACTCCGCGTCGTGATCGACGACTTCGGGACCGCCTACGCCTCGATGAGCCACTTCGTGAACTTTCCCATCGATGGGCTCAAGATCGATCGCCAGTTCGTCTGGGAGCTCGAGGCGACGACCGGCACGGGTCGCGCGCTCGTGTCCTCAATGGTCCGGCTCGCGGCTGAGCTTGGCATCTGGGCAGTGGCCGAAGGCGTGGAGACCGAGAAGCAGGCCCGCGTGCTCCGCGAGATCGGCTGCCCGTACGCTCAGGGCTTCCTGTTCAGTCGGCCGGTCCCGGCCACCGACGTCGCGCACCTGCTCCGAGCCGGCACGATTATCGTTCCGACGACCCATTCCGCGGCTGGACACAGGGGAATGGCGGCGCGCTGACGCCGGTGGCCGCTGGCGCCATTGACGCCGGCCCGCGCCGCCGGGCGCCTTCCTCCCTCAATTCGTCCCCCCGGTCGCCGAACTTCTCCACCTCTGCCTCGACTGCGTTGCGTTCCACCCGCGACGGAGAGCGCCACACGGCCCAGCACGAATGGTCCAGAGCGCTCGGCGACGATCGGCCTATGGCACCAGGAGTTCGCGGTCGGCTCCCCAAAGGTGGAAGGAGAAATCACCGCTCGGGAGGAGCCGTGCCGCTGCGGTCGGCCCCGCTGGGGCGCGGAACGTCGGCTCGTCGCGGCTGAGGATCCACGCGTCGCCGACCGGCGTCCGCACCGGGACCGCCCACGCGACCACCGCGATGTAGCCTTCGCGAGCTGGGCCCGGCCGCGGGACGGCGAGGCGCGTCCACACCGCACCCCGCGCCTGAAGGAGAGCCACGCGTGAACGAGTCGCCGGACCCCGCCGCGTTGACGCTGGACCCGGAGTGGGCCGCTGATACGGTCGCCGTGCAGGCAGGCCGGCCCGCGCGCCTGCCCGGCGCCCCCATGAACGCGCCGATCACGCTGAGTTCGACGTACGTCCACGACGCCACCATCGAGTACGGCCGGGATGGCAACGCCGGGTGGAGCGCGCTCGAGACCGCGCTCGGCGCGCTCGACGGCGGCCGGGCCGTCACGTTCGCATCGGGCCTCGCCGCGGCAACCGCGATCGCCGACCTCGTGCCGGCGGGCGGGACCGTGGTGCTGTCCTCGGTGACGTACTACGGCGTGCGGAACATCTTCGAGCGGATGGCGGCGCGCGGCCGCCTCCACGTCCGCATGACCCCTGCGGACGACAGTGCCGCCGTCCTCGAGGCGG
>JADGQH010000354.1 GCA_017881985.1 Chloroflexota bacterium
TCGCGCGGACGCCCGCTGGGCGTGGGAGCTGCTCCTCCTGCTCGGGCTCGGCGCGATCGTGATCGCCTGGAACCTCCTCGCCCAGGGCTGACCGCGACCCGCCGTTTGACGCCCGCGGCTGCCGGTGCTACAAACGTGAGTCGCACCTCTAACGCGACCCGATTCGGCGCGCCCCGCGCCGCCCCGAAAGGATCCAACCCTCCGTGACGTTTCCCGAGCTCGAGCAGACGACGCAGAGCGCCCCCAGCCTCTCCCGGATCAAGCGGACCCTGACCGAGCAGGCGATCGCCGAGGCAGCCGCGGCCCAGTGGGCAGCCGCCGCCGACGTGAACCGGAAGCTCCTCGAATACGGGCCGGACGCGGAGGCGGAGAACCGCCTCGCCAAGTCCCTCTGGGAGCTGGGCGACCTCGCCGGCGCACGCGAGCACTACCAGAAGGCGCTCGCCCTGGACCCGACGAACCGGATTGCCGAACGGAACATCGACCGGCTCAAGATCCTCCTCGTGGAGGCCGGCGATCGAACCACCCCCGCCGAGGTCGGCAGCAAGGCGCCCATCTCGATCTTCGTCGAGGAGACCGGCAAGACCGGGTTCGCGCACCTGATGGAGCTCGCCCGTCCGAAGGTCCTCGCGCAGGTCAACCCGGGCGATCTCGTTGAGCTCTTCGCCGAGGGCAAGCACCTCGTCGCGATGTCGAACGGCATCCGGATCGGCGTGGTGGAGCCGCGCGTCGCGGCTCGGCTGCTGAAGCTGATCGCGAACGGCAACCGGTACGCGGCCGGCGTGACGTCGCTCGGCGCGCAGGACGTCCGGATCATCATCCGCGAGATCTTCCAGGACCCGCGCAACTACGGCAAGGTCAGCTTCCCGACTGCCGCGAAGTCCACGGACCTGCGCCCCTACACGAAGGGCACCCTTGTCCGCGAGGACGAGGAGCTCGAGGACGAGCTCGAGGACGACATCGAGGACGACGAGATCGAGGACCTCGACCGCGTCCTTCCGGCCGACGTGACGCCCGACGAGGCGTTCGAAGAGGAGCCCGACGAGCTCGACGAGCCATAGGCTGGCCGTCCCCGGCGCGTCTTCCCGGATCCTCGCGCCACTGCCGGATCGTCGTCCGGCGCGGAAGAGTCGCTGCTCGCAACCCGGACCTCCCGCGACCCGCCCCGGGGCCTGCCGAACGCCCGGGGGAGCGTCTGGCAGAATCGCGCGATGGCCGGTCGTGACTTGCCCGCGCGGATGGCGGCGACGTTGACGCTGCCCGTCTTCGAGCGGCTCGCTCCGCCGCACGCGAACGCGGCGCTCCACGCCGTGATCGAGGCGAGCAGCGAGCCGGACGACGTCGTGGTCGACCTCGCCGGGCGGGGCGGCTGGGTGGCTCGGTCCGCCCTCGTGCTGGGGCGCCGGGCGCTCTCGATCGAGACCTCACCTCTGACCCGGCTCCTCGCGGATGTCGTCGTGCGGCCCCCGGACCTCCGCCACCTCGACGCGGCATTCCAGGGCGTCGGGTCGGCGCCGCTCGGGACGACCAGCCTGCGCGCCTGGATCAGCGAGCGATTCGCGACGGCGTGCCCGACGTGCGGCCGGACGCTCGCCGCCGAGGAGATCGTCTGGGAGCCGCCCGCCGACGGCGGGAGCCCGATTCCCGCCCGGCGCGCCTTTCGCTGTGCCGCCTGCCTGGATCGCCGCGGACGGGGAAACGAGCTGCGCCACGCGCCTCCCGAGCCGGGCGACATCGAGCTTTCCGGCGCGTTCAGGGTCGATCCGGCCGTGCGCGTCGAGCTCCGGCGGCGCTTCCCCGTCCGCGGCAGCGGAGCGGAGTCGCTGCCGGACGCGATCCTCGACCTCCATTCCGAGCGACAGCTCGGGGGCCTGCACGCGATCCTCGCTCGCATCGACGGCGACCTCCGCGCCTCCCAGGTGACGTCCGCGCTCCGGCTCGCCTTCCTCCACGCGATCTTTCCGGCGTCGCGCCTCAACGCGTATCCGGGCCGGGCGAGCTCGATCCGGATCACCGGCGGACGCCTGAAGGCGCCCAGCTCGCCGGGCTGGCGCGAGCGCAACCCGTGGCTCGCCTTCGAGGAGGGGTATGCCCTCGTCCGGGGCTTCGTGCAGGCGCTCGACAACGGCCCGCTGGCGGCCGTCCAGGCGCGCCTCGTGGATCGCCTCGACGGCCTCGTCGAGGGTGCCCCGATGATCTCGCTCCGGGTGGAGGCCCCGCAGGCGCTCGCGCGGCTGGCGGCCGAGGGCGCCGCCCTGGACCCGGCCGAGCGAGCCCGCGTCCGGCTCGTCGTGGGGCAGTCGCCGCTGGAGTGGACCCCGCCGCGTTTGTCCGAGGCGTACGCGCTCACCGGCTGGTCCCTGGGCAGCGAGGCGGCGCGGCTCCTGCCCCTCGGCCCGCTCTTCGATGCCGACGTGCGGCCGCCCGCCCGGACCGCGCTGCTCCGCGCGGGGCTGGAGGCCGTGGCTCCGGCGCTCGCTGCCGACGGGCGGGCCGTCATCCTGCTGGAGCCCGATGGTCCTCTCGGCCTCGCCGGCGCCGCGCTCGC